>CAZANS010000492.1:0-1896 GCA_964486565.1 uncultured Victivallales bacterium | reverse complement strand
ATTAACCCCATGAAACACCCCCTCCCAATACTCCTGCTTCCGATGATGGTTGCAAGTTCAATCCATGCAGAGGTCGGCGGCGAGAAGTATCCCTCCCCTGACAAGGTATACGAGGTGCGGGTTGAACGTATGTCTGAACTCCCGAATCTCTCTATCATGCTTTTGACGGGGAAGAAGACAGTGTGGCAGAAACACTTGAGTAAGAATCCGGCTGAAGAGGTCAGTGTTTGGTGGGATGCCGATTCGAGGACCTTCTCGTTTCGTCACGTTGCTGAGAAAGACTCTCTGCTATTTGCCGTACGGTCCACGAAGGGAGTATGGACTGCCCATCAGGTGACCCTTCCAACTGCATATCTCCCGCAGAAGGGCGAGACTCTATCCTCCATCGCCAAGAGGTACTACGGCTCAAAGACACAGGAAGGGCTGAAGGCGATCCTCGAAGCGAATCCGTGGTTGAAGGACATCCGATTGGGCCACCCGAAGTACAAACTGGTGATTCCGAAGTTGGAGGAGGAGTGAGGATTCTGCGGTCCGGGCGATATTTGGGCAGGGGGAGGGCACAGAAGCAGATTTCAATCGATTGTAACGGGGGGCGGCGGATATGAGACGATAATGCAAATGCAAAATAAGACATACAGATCTGGAGATACTGTCAACGCGTTCAAATACCCAAGGGAACGTTGGATGTGCGGGAATCAGAGACGAACAGTTCCTGACTTCTAAGGGTTCGCCGGGGCGTCGATGGCCACGGTGCCCATCTTCTTGTCCTTCCTGTCCGGCCCCATAAAGAAAGGAGTATAGACCCCCTCGAATTTCCCGTCTCGAAGTCGCATGGCCCCGCTGAATTTCAGACGCCCCGGCCAGTCATCTCTGCCCATCTCTCCGCCAATCAAATGCTTTTCGCATTGTATAGTCCATATGATCTCATAGCCAGCGCTACTAAGGAAGGATGCCATTGGCCCATGGCTTGCAAGGAGGCACTGAGGCCCTGCAGTGTAGACCGTTGGGTCAAATGCAGTCATGTCCGTGGAGGCGTTGGCGAAATGGTTTGCTGAGGGGTCCCAGATCAGTTCCGTTTTCTCAACAAGCCATCGACACGGCAGGTACATTCTCACCGTTTCGTCGAGCGAACAGTCGTAGCAACGACCTTCCTGCATGTAGTCCTCTGTCGTCACCAGTACTTTGCCCGGAATCATGTCATTATGGCCACGCGTCCAGTCGTTACGGCCATAGTACGGCTGGACGTGGTAGTCAAAGCACCGAGAGCGGAAGAATTCACCGAGGAAGACCCCTGTTGTTTCGCCGGAAGTTGGCATATCGATATCCGAGAAGTCCTGTTCGATCATCCAGTTGTAAACATCATCCGCGTTTCCTTGTTCCACAATGTAGCTTCTAATTATGTACCACAGTTGTCGCCGAGGCAGTTCAAAGCGGTCCTCATCTGACGGATGCGGAGCTTCCCAGTCGCAGAAAGTCTCAAGATTCAGCCAAGCGGACGAATCGGCAGGATTGACAACGGCAACGAGCGCAGGGATCTCTGGCAGATCATCCGTTCTCTGTAACCATTCCGTATCATTGCCTGAATCCCATTCATCGTATTCCGATACGAACCACCATGTCTGGTTGTGCGGCTCCCAGTGCTGACTCTCTGTCCGAGTCAGAAGGAGAGACGGATCAATATCCCGCGCATGTATTTGCCATGGACCTATGTATTCGGAAGTCTCGTCTCTCCATATGTGTTCCTTGAACTCAAAGTTGTCGGCAACTCTGGCGAGCAGTTCATGCATTGCGATCCATTGGTACTTCTTTCCTATTCGTTCTGCCTTGTGCGAGGAACGGCCACCACTGTAGACTTGCCTGTCAAATGAGCCGAAGAGGTCGCTGGCCCATCCCATT
>CAZANS010000491.1:0-1899 GCA_964486565.1 uncultured Victivallales bacterium | reverse complement strand
GCTGAGGGGGATCACCGCGGCCGGGGCCTTGGCGGCAGCCATGTGGCTCTTCACGCGGTTGGCGCCCGATGTCGGTTCGACCTTGTGGCCGCCGTTGCCGTGCGCACCCGTATCCTTGAACCGGTTTTTGGGCTTCTGCGGCACCTCGATGTGGTGCGGTGCGGCATGGGCCTGAGGTTGCGCGTGCGTACGTGTCTGCGCCCGGTTGCTCGCACCGCCCACCATCGCCACCAACTGATTCACCATGTCCTGCAGCTCGCGCGCCTGGGCAGACAGCTCTTCGCTCGCGCTCGCCGACTCTTCGGCATTCGCCGCATTGGACTGCGTCACCTTGTCCATCTGGCTGACCGCGGTGTTCACCTGCTCGATCCCCCGGGTCTGCTCGTCGCTAGCGCTGGTCACTTCGGCGCTGACCTGGGTCACCTTGTTGGACGCATCGGCGATCTCTTTAAGGATGGCGGCCACTTCCGTCGAAACGCGCACGCCATTCTCGGCGTTCTTCTGCGAATCCTCGATCAAGGCCGACGTGTTCTTGGCCGCCTCGGCACTGCGCATGGCCAGGTTGCGGACTTCTTCGGCGACGACGGCGAAACCTTTTCCCGCCTCGCCGGCGCGGGCCGCTTCCACGGCGGCGTTGAGGGCCAGCAGGTTGGTCTGGAAGGCGATCTCGTCGATGGTCTTGATGATCTTGGCCGTGTCGTCGCTGGACTTCTTGATCCGGGTGATCGCATCGCCCATGCGGGTCATCGCTTCACGGCCCTTTTCGGCCGAGTTCTTCGTCTCGTTGGCCATGCCGTTGGCCTGCCGCGCGTTATCGGCATTCTGTTTGGTCATGCTGGCCATCTCTTCGAGGGACGCGCTGGTCTCTTCGAGTGAGGAGGCCTGTTCGCTGGCGCCTTCAGCCATGGACTGGCTTGACGAGGCCACCTGGCTCGATGCGGACGTAACCTGTTCGGAGCTGGAGTTGAGGCCTGCGATAATCCTGTTAAGGGCCTTCGTGATGCCCACCGTAATGAAGTAGGCCAGCAGGACGCCGATGATCGTCGCGACAATCAGGCCCGCAATCATGACCGTCGAGGATTGCGAAAGGGACGCGGCGGCCTCCTGAGCAATCGTGTCCGTCTGATCCATGCCGGCATCCGCAGTCGTTTTGCACGCCTCAATCACCTCCCTGCCGGCCAGACCGCGCTTCTTACCGACCTCCTGAGACTCCTCCCAACACTTGAGGAAAGCGGCCATCGCCGTGCCGTAACCCTCGGCGGCCTTCTTGACGTTGTCGATGCGCTCCAGATCCGCTTCCAAGCGAGTGATCTTGCGCAACTCAACAAACTTCTCATTCATCAGGGGGAAGTTTTTCTGCGCATCCTTCATCAGTTCCGGGTCCCGCAGAGCCTGGGACTTGAAGGCCTTGACTCGCGTGTCGTTACCCAGATCGATGATGTCGTTGACAATCGTGATCTTGGCGTGCCGTTCGTGCATATCCTTGCCAAGTTTGTCCTGCTGTCCCTCCAGGAACGCCTCGCAGTTGCTCACGTACTTTCCGGCATTCTCATCCATGACCTTGCGCACGGCAGCCAGGGACCTGAACTGATCCAGATATCCCTTCATCGCAGCACTGTACGCCTTCGCCGCCGCTTCGGTCTCTTCAATGCGTTTGAGGTCCTCCGCATCCCGGGTGATCTTGCGCAGCGCCACGGTCTTTTCGAAGACCTTCTCGACCGTCGCGATAGCCTCCTCCATGAACTTCGGCTCATTGGTGGCCTGGGACTTGAAGTTCAAGATTCGCGCCGAATTGCCGAGATCGATGACGTCGTTCACGATGGTGATCTTCTCGATGCGTTCTTCAAGGTTCGCGCCCTGCTGTTTGACACCTACTCTAAAGAAAAACGAGGCGGCACA
>CAZANS010000490.1:0-1902 GCA_964486565.1 uncultured Victivallales bacterium | reverse complement strand
AGGGTTGGGGCGGAGGCACGGCATTCGCCACGGCGAAATGGCAGGCACAGACAGTGACGGAGGGGCACGAGTGCCAGCCATAAGGCTGGCGTTCCATTTGCGTGTGGCCGCCTCCGCTATTTGCCGATCTTGACGAAGATCTTCCACATATCCTCGGCGGTCTTACACTGTATCATCTTGGCAGTGTTCTCGGCCTTCCCGAAGTATCTGGCGATTTTGGAGACCATTTCCATGTAGAAGACGCTGGTCTGCGTCGGGACGGCGGATGCCAAGACCAGATTGACTATCTCCCCATCGCCGAAATCAATCCCCTTTCTGGAGATCCCTAGCGAAAGAGTCATCCCGCATGCGCTTATGCCGCGGGCGTGCGGGAATGCCAGCTTAGACCCGACCGCAGTGGATGCCAACGCCTCGCGCTGGAGCAATGCCTCGGTGAACTCCTCCCCATCCTCCACAAAACCCTTCTCCGCAGTAAGCATGGCTAACTCTTTCAGGGCATCCGCGTGGTTGTCCGCGGAAAGATCAGGCAGCATCAGGTCTATCGAGGAAAACCTGGCGATACCCTTGTAGTGAAGGTCGCTCGACGGCCGACGGCTCTGATAGCCCTCGTAAAGAAACCGCCTGCAGCTAGGGCAACCTATGCACTTCGAGGGATGCCTTACGTTGTTGGCTATCCCCACTGGCAGCTTGAGGAAGCATCCTGTGCAGGTGTCGTTTATCATCGGGACAACAAAAATATCATACTTCGATGAAAGAAGCTGAAGCTCTGAAAGGATCTCCGAAGGAAGACGCTCCTTCATCTCGGAGATGTTCTTTTTCAAGCTCTCGGTGGCCTTGGCCTCGACATCACGCCTCTTGTGCAGTATGTCGTTCTCGCGGAGGATGATAATCAAGTCCTGTATCTGCAGAAGCTGGTTGATGTTCCTGTTCATAGTGAAATCCTGTAGTATTTGCCGCCCGGGAAGTGGAGGCGTGCGTGTCGAACGGCGCCCGACACCGTAACGTCTCCTCCCAGTCCCAGCCAATGAATATACTACACACAAGCATACTTGGCAAGAACATTTCCGAAAAATTAAAGTGCTGATGCCTCACTCTCTCCATGGTTCGGGGGGCAATCACGCCTGAGACGGATAAACCTGGCTCTTTAGGATTTATGTTCATGGCTCCCCAGTGGGGTCCCATGTGCAGTGGTATGATTGGTCGAAGGAGTCGAGGAGCGCCATGTCGTCTTGAGAAATCTCGAAGTCGAAGATGTCAGCGTTCTCCTCGATGCGACGGGGATTGGAGGATTTAGGTATCACCCCCACACCGTGCTGGAGAACCCAGCGGAGAAGTGTCTGGGCCGGGGTCTTGGAGTATCTGGCTGCGATGTTCGCAAGTTTGGGGTCGTGCAGCCTTTCGCCCTTGGTGAGGGGGCTGTATGCCACGAGCAGGATGTTGTTTGCGCGGCAGAACTCAAGGAGTCTTCTCTGGTATAGCCATGGGTGGAACTCGACTTGGTTGACAGCCGGGGGTATTTTCGCGTGGCCGAGCAGCTCCTCGAGGTGCTCGACGGTGTAGTTGCTGACACCTATTGAGCGTGCGCGGCCTTCCTGGCAGACGGTCTCCAGCGCCCGCCAGCTTTCCTTCCTGCCATCAGACACCGGCCAGTGGATCAGGGAGCGATCCACCGCGCCGACACCAAGCCTGTCCTGGCTGGCGGTGAACGCCTTCAACGCCCGGTCGTAGCCGTGGTCGCTGTTCCAGAGCTTCGTCACCACAAAGATGTCCTCACGCGGCACTCCGCTCTCCCTGACCGCCCTGCCGACCTCAAACTCATTGTCGTAGAATCTGGCGGTGTCAATGTGCCGGTATCCGATGTCCAGCGCATGTTTGACCGCTCTGATGCAACTTTCACCGATG
>CAZANS010000489.1:0-1916 GCA_964486565.1 uncultured Victivallales bacterium | reverse complement strand
GTTTCTCTCTTGCGATTATCGCCGAAGTGTTCTCTGTTGTCGGTCTGCGCTTCGGTCTCTCCGTGGGTGTAGAGGTTATGCGAGTCTCGAGGCGCGATTTTTGTCTTCCGAGAAGTGAATGGGGACTTTGGGAATGCGCCGAGGACTATGCAGGGATCAACCTCCAGGAATTCATATTTGCAGTCGCCTCTGGCTATCAGCGGAGGGTTGTGGCCGGCGCATGCGTACTCGACTTGCCCGCTGCGGATGTCGAGAATGCCCATCAGCACGGTCGCGAACATGCTTTCCTCGTTCTCCTCGCACAGCATGTCGTTTGTGCGCGACATGATCTCCTGGAGGGGCAGGCCTTGCAGTGCCTGGTTTTTGAGTATGGTCCTCGTGATGACCATGAACAGTGCCGCGCCGATGCCCTTGTCGGAGATGTCGCCGATGGAGAAGCAGATCCTTCGGTCGTCAATCATGAAGAAGTCGTAGAAGTCCCCGCCGACCTCCTTTGCCGGCTGCATAATGGCGAAGAGGTCGAGGGTGTCAATGTTGGGGAACGGGGGGAAGGTCCTTGGGAGCATGCTTTTCTGGATCTTGTTCGCCACGGCCAGATCGTGTTCGATGCGTTCCTTCTCGGCGGTGGTGCGCTTGAGCTCCTCGATGTGTGCCGCCAGAGCGGTCTGCATGCGGTTGAATGAGTCTGCGAGCGTCTCGATCTCGTCTCCTGTACGGATTGTTATGGGCTTGTCGAGCCTGCCCTGCCCGACCGCGTGTACGCCGATGCACAATTCACGTATAGGCTTCGCCAACGACGCGGACAGCAGGGCCACCACAACGAGCACCGCCGCGACGATTGCCGCCATGAGTACAGCTATAGTCCTGACGAGTGACCTGGCCGGCCCGAGTATCTCGTCCTGTTTGAATGCGATGCCGAGGGACCAGCCACAAGTGTTGGGTATGGGATGGAACACCGCGACGTATCTTGCACCGTCGGGACGTGTGTATTCTGCGAATCCTGACTCGCCGGCGACCATCTTTTTGCCAACCTTGTCGAGGTCTGAGAACCCGTGCTTCCCGGAGTCAAGAAGGTTGAGTTTCAAACGCCATTCTTGGCTTGGATGTGCGATGAGCAGCCCGTCCCCGGAAGTGACATAGCCGAAGCCATGCTTGCCGACACTGATCTTGGCGGCGATTTCCGACAGAGTCTCGAGCAGCACGGTCGCGCCGAGCATTCCGGTTTTCTGTCCCCGGTCGTCAGTCAGCGGCACGGCAACCACGAAGACATCCTTGCCCGATGCCCTCGACACAACGGGGTTGCTGATGAAAAAAGGTGAGTCGCGCTTGACCACAGCCGCGAAATATTCCCGGTCGGACACGTTGCCATGGTCTCCGCAGCTTGTCACGAAAGACCCAGACATGTCCGCGGAGAAAAGCATCTCGTAGTCGTCGTTCGCAAGCTTCGCCATCGCATCGGCCAAAGCCAGCCTTGTCTTCTCGGGGTCTTCCGAACAATAGTTTGCGCCGTCCGAGACGAGCCTGATGTCCCTGCCATAGCCACTGAGCAGCCTTGCCATATCGTCCGAGCGAGCCGCGAGCACCTCGACGCTGAGATCCTTCGTCAAGGGCATGACAGTGCCCACTGTCCTCTGGTAAACAACCACCCCTAGCAACAACAGCAGCAGACTCAGCAGGCCGCCGAACCTCAGCAGCATCTTCCCTCTTATGCTCTTCATAACCCCGCTCCTATGGTGGAAAAATCTTCCGAGCAATATGTACGTTTGACAGTTATCTCCATTGGACTACAATACTATATGTTTTTCGGGAATACAAGGGGTTCAGCAAGGAAGCTCATGGTATGCACCAGCCATTTCGCCGCGCCGTCTGCCGCGCCTGCGCTCCCAACGCGGTTCACGCGGAGTTTTGAAACTGGC
>CAZANS010000488.1:0-1926 GCA_964486565.1 uncultured Victivallales bacterium | reverse complement strand
TTGTGATGGGGTTGACAAATCTGTGCCATGCCAGGGTGATGTCTGAAAAATAGAAAACGGCGACCCCAATGCTGACCAGTAGAGCAGCGGTTGCGTCCCAATCCAGGCGGAAGAGTGTCAGCATGGCGGCCAGCAGCATCAGCGTGATCACAACCCCATAGATGAGAACGGGCACGACCAGCCGGGTTTGTCCCTTTCCGCGTAAGCTGCTCACAATGCGGCGCAGCACCCTAACCGAACCCAATCCGATCACGATGGCGAGACCAATACTCCAGATCGATGCTAGCTGTGGGGGAGGCATGTTGAGGCCGATCAGGTAAGCCACGTGCCCTAACAGGAAAGCCACCAGGCCCACGATGAAAAATCGGTCGATGAACAGCAGGAAGATGTCCCCCGCCAGCGAGAAGATGATACCGATTCCAAACCAGAGCAACGTCCCTTGCAGACCTGCCGTTGTGTACAGCCAGATGAACAGGCAGACCATCACCGCCGGTTTGACGACGAATTCAAGTTTGTGCCAGCCCTTCCACAAGGCCAGCGATTCAAGCCCGGCAAAGATGAATGCTAAGATGATTAGAAAATTCATGCTGGCCTCCCAGTGATGGTGTCATCGCGAGGAGGTCGCTGGTCGAGTATCCCGTCATAAGTGGGGTGTATTGAGACCAAGCCCAACGCGGCGATCTCCTAACTAGCCGGGAGATTGCCACGCCCCGCTATGCGGGGTTCGCAATGACATATTTTTTAGAAAATTTTATTTTTCTTCTTCTTGATCTTATACCCAAAGCGCCGCATGGCCTTCTCGTCCTTGCGCCAATCTTTGAGTACCTTCACACGCAATTCCAGAAACACCTTGCGCCCCGACATCTCTTCAATTTCATGCCGCGCTGCTGTGCCAATGCGCTTCAGCATCTCACCGCCGCGCCCGATGGCGATCCCTTTTTGCGAGTCGCGCTCGACGAAAATCGTAGCTGCGATGTATGCGCTTTCGTCAGGGCGCTCGGTAAACTCGTCAATGCGGACGGCCACGCCGTGCGGCACCTCATCACGCAGCTTCAGCAGGCAGGCCTCGCGGATCAACTCGGCGGCGATGTCGCGCTCATACATGTCGGTGATCTGTTCTGGGCTGTACTCAGGTTTGCGAGGGGGGATCAGTTCTGTCAGCGCCGCAAGCAGGGACTCGAGGCCCTCGCCTCCAGTCGCTGAAATCGGAAGCAGTTGCGCTTCTTCCGGGACCAG
This sequence comes from uncultured Victivallales bacterium, assembly GCA_964486565.1. Classification (GTDB taxonomy): domain Bacteria; phylum Verrucomicrobiota; class Lentisphaeria; order Victivallales; family JAADHT01; genus JAFGFR01. Next base: position 690 of record CAZANS010000488.1, on the reverse strand, counting down.
GGCCTGATACGCTTCGAGACTCTGAGTCAGGGCCTCAGCGGGGACCAGGTCTATTTTGTTGGGAGCAAGCACGAGCGGAGTCCGACGCGCGAGTCGCGAAAGGCGCGTCCCGATCAATTTGTCTTCATCCGTTGGTGCTTCTGATGCATCTACCAGAAACAGCACCGCATCCACACCGGGGATGGAGGCTTCGGCCTCCTGGTTGAGAAATTTCCCCAGTTTATGGCGCGCATCGTGAATGCCGGGCGTGTCTACAAAAACAATCTGGGCATTGTCGGTGGTCAGAATGCCAAGCTGACGGCGGCGGGTGGTCTGTGCCTTGGGTGTGACCGCCGCGATCTTCTGGCCGAGCAAGGCGTTGATGAGCGTGGATTTGCCCACGTTGGGGCGCCCGATGACGGCCACAAAGCCGAAACGAAAATCAAGATTCATTTTTTATCACTTTTCCAGTTTACAACAATGATACTCGAAATAATGAGCAGTGCACCCACGGCCAACTGCCAGGAGAGATGCTCATTCAGAAATAGCACGCCCAGAATAACTCCACCCAGCGGGAAAATGTAAGAGACCATGCCGGTGCGCGTGGGTCCGATTTCATGCAGCAAGTAGTACCAGATGATGAGTGCCAGCCCGGAACCCAGAATGCCCAGCCACAGGACGGCAATCCAGGGTCGGGGGAGTTGAGGACTT
>CAZANS010000487.1:0-1926 GCA_964486565.1 uncultured Victivallales bacterium | reverse complement strand
ACCACTTCAACCGTTTCATCCGTCGAACAGTCATCCACCACGATGACTTCCAGTTCCACTCCGAGTGTCGAGTGTCGAGTGTCGAGTGTCGGAGGAACTGACTGTGTGGGGAATGGTTCCTCGCTCCTGGTTCCTTGTTCCTGGTTGCTGCCTGCCCGCATCAATTGGTCCTGTGGTCCTGTGGTCCCGTGGTCCTGTAGTCCCACATTTTCCCCCAGCGCCGTCTGCGCTGCCACAGACTCCAGCGCCTCGACAATAGTCTCAGCCGAGTTATATGCGGGAATTATTACGGATATCAGCATGGTAACGAAAAGAAATGGACTACTGTGTCTCTGTCAGCGGGGCTCGCGCAATGAAGAGGAAATGGTGGAGCGACCAGAAATCGGGACTTGTGAAATGATTCAGAGGCGGTTGCATTTCCCCGCCTTGAAATCGACCCGGGCTTTCTCCATCAAATCGCGCAGGGGTCCAGACTTCTGATCGTGTTCGATCTGGCGATCCCAGTGTTTCTCCTCATACCCATCAAACCACGAGGAGAACTCGTCGAACTGCGACTCTGGCAAAGCCTGCACGGCCTTCTTGATCTCTGTGACTGTGGTCATCCTTGCTCCTCCAAACTCAAAAAAAGACTAACATAAGCCCTGTATATAGTCAATTGAGAGACATTCTCATAATCCCTCATCATTCTCTCCTCTTGTCAGATGTTCTCCCCCGTTTCCCCCTCTATTCTCCACCTGTTTCGGCTAACGAGAACGGATTACGAGTCGCGGACAACATAATCGTTCACCGTTCTCGTCGCCGTTCTCGTCAGCCGATTTCCCTTGAGGCTCTTGCAAAACCTCTTCCAAAGACGGTCGGGACGGAGCCCGACCCTCCAAAACAGGCGATATGCGTTTGTCTTTCTTGCTGGAGGGACGACCTCCGTGTCGTCCGCAGAGGTTTTGCAAGAGCCTGCCTTTTCATAACTTTTCATAACACTTTTGACAGTACCTCAGTAGTCCTGCCTGCCCCGCGTTCACACTTCGCCACGGGCCATGCAGGCGAGTCGCGGGGCCTGCCCCGCGTTCACCTGTCCTCCGTAGCTCTTGAGCGAAGGATGGATCGCGGGGTTGTCCTGCGTTGCCCGCCGTAGCTATGGGAGACAGCCGCCGTCGCTCCTTCGGAGCTATGGCGGGCCAAGGGGGCGAAGGCTGGGTGGTCCCGTTGCCTGCCCTACGTAGCCTCTCGACCTCCGAAGCCTCGGCGAAGGAGGTCGGCGAAGTAGGGTCCCGTTGTCCCGTATCCTCACAGGCACCCAAGATATTTCTGTCTGAGCTTCCAGGCCCAATAGGGCACGGTATGACGTTTGCCGTCATCTACGAAAAGGTCGCGGCGTTTGCGATAGGGCTCTATGAATCTGGCGTAATCCTCAAGATCTTCCTGTTCAGACCAGAACATCTGCTCCTCAGGCTCAACGCTGTCACCGTAGAAGAACGTACTCCCGTCGTCGATTCCCAAGGTCTTGCCTATGGGACAGGTCAAATGCGCCTGCGGGAGCATGAGCAACGAAGTCTTGCGTCTGAAGATGAGCCGGTTCTCAACTGAAAACACGATCCAGGGATGGTGCGGGAACCCGCAGAAGAGCGGATGCTCGATTCCCCGGGTTTGCTCAAGGAGCCGGGACGGCGTGATGATCAGGACTTTTCGGCATACCCTTGCCATTTCTCGAACAGCCGGAATCGGATCACGGAGATCCTCGAGGCAATGAGAGCTGAGCCCGAGATCGAACCGGTTGGTCTCAAAGGGCCATTCTCGTTCCGCAACAATATCCAGTTGCGTGTAGTCCGTTTGTGTCCAGCCGCGCGGTTTTTCGTCCGGCGGCCATGCATTTGCCTGCAGCTGTTCCGCGGAGAAAGCCTGGATATCCAGTATGTGGGTCGCATTAAC
>CAZANS010000486.1:0-1943 GCA_964486565.1 uncultured Victivallales bacterium | reverse complement strand
AGTGCGGCCTTAAGATTATGGAAGGAGCAAGATTCTTCGAAGACCGCTATATTATTTTTTTATTGAAAAAAATCTAGACTTTTGCGGAACGATGTGCCATATTTCAATCAATGCGGTGTCGACGGGCTGATTGTCAAAAAGCGGCCAGGTAGAATGGCCATTATCAATGGCCGGACAAACAAGATGAGCAGTTGCGTCAAACGTTGAGGCATCGCATTCTGACTCGGCTACCTATCAAGCGTTTTTAGATGAAGCGAATAAAACCGTTTCATTTCAAAGAACAACTAACCCCCATGCCCGGGGCGGGCACAACGAAGAATGAAAATATGCTGTTGATATAAAGGAGTGAGTCACGGTAAACCACTGATAAAGATTCCCAATAAACCTAAATCAGGAGGAATACCATGACTCAGAAAGAACATAGCAAACTTATCGAGGTTGTGCACCCCATTTGTTGCGGCTTGGATGTTCATAAGAAGAATATCGCAGCCTGTGTTATTTTTCCGGGCAAGGATGGTGTGGATCAATATGACATCAAGGAATTTGGGACATTTACAGACGAGTTACACCGATTGCGGTCGTGGCTGCTTGAACATGGGTGTCCCGTTGTGGCGATGGAGAGTACTGGGATATACTGGCGACCGATCCATAATGTTTTAGAAGATACTGTTCATGTGATTTTAGTAAATGCTCGGGACATTAAGAACGTACCTGGTCGCAAAACGGATATTGGTGACAGCAAGTGGCTTGCCGGATTGCTGCGTCATGGCCTTTTACGAGGCAGTTTTATTCCTTCCAAAGCCGTACGAGAATGGCGAGATTTGACAAGGTTGCGTAAGAAGTACGTTCAGACGGTAGGGGATTACAAGAAACGTACCCACAAGCTTTTTGAATCGGCCAATATAAAGATTGATTCAGTGGTGTCGGATCTTTTCGGTGTAACCGGACGAAACCTGATAAATTTGTTGGTTTCTGGCCGCCAGCCATTGACGTTATTGGATATCGAAGGTTGTGTTCGAGGAAAGCTCAGAGGCAAAGAGGAAGAGTTATACCGGTCCATTCAGGGGTTTTTTTCTGATCATCATCGATTTATTTTGAAGCGGCTTTTGAAGACGGTTGTCGTGCTTGAAAAGGAAATTGCGGGATTCGACAAACAAATCCGGCGATTGATGAAGGATCAAAAAGAGTTACTTGAACGGATGAAAAAAGCAGCCGGCATATCCGATGTTTCGGCTTGTGATATATTAGCCGAGCTTGGCCCCGATTTGAGTGATTTCCGGACAGATGCGGCCCTGGCTTCCTGGAGTGGATTATGCCCTGGTAACAATGAAAGCGCCGGCAAGCGCAAGAGCGGCAGAAGTCCAGTTAGAAAGCATCATCTGAAAACTATAATGGTCGAAGTGGCGTGGGCGGCGGTCAAGAAAAAAGGGTCTTACTTCAAGGACAAATATTACCGCCTCAAAGCGCGCCGGGGCGCTAAAAAAGCAATTGTGGCTATTGCCCACCGGATAATGCTCGGGATATATCATGTTATCAAGGATGGAGTTGAGTTCCGTGATCTCGGAGAGGATTATCTGACCGAGCGAAATAAATCACGAAAGATTTCTTACTTGCGCAGGCAAGCCCAAGTAATGGGTTACAATCTGGTTCCACAAACAACATGAGAAGCAGTTTACAGGGATAAGATGGGACATAAGTCATTCATTTCAGAGGTCGAATAATAACTGAAGCCAAGAGCGCGTCAACTAACATGACCGATCAGCTGGGCACAACGAATTGTAGGCTCCTTTAAGGAGACCACGTATATAAAAATCACATTCCAAGCTGATTTTCATTGAATGAATGGCATATTCCAAAAGGTCACAAATAGTGGAGAGTATTTTCATATAAATACAGAAAGGATACTTTTTCAACCCGGGCGGGATATTCTCTGATTCTTTCCT
>CAZANS010000485.1:0-1944 GCA_964486565.1 uncultured Victivallales bacterium | reverse complement strand
CCGCGCCTGCGCTCCCAACGCGGTTCACGCGGAGTTTTGAAACTGGCTCTAAAGTATTCCCGTCGAGCTTGGAAGTCAAGCATTAATCAGACGCGAAAGGAAGACAAAGCGGACCATAATCGCCTGAAAGCGATTTTGCCCCCGGCAAAAAAAACTGCCCCGCGGGGCAGTTTTCGAAAGTCAATCTTCCTTCTAACGGTATCTCCAGCTTTTGCAGACCCGTCCAAGGCTCGTTGACGCCTTTTATGTTAGGTCTAAGCCACCTGCTCGGTCTTGATCACCTCTTCATGGTCGTGCCGGTAGAGTTTACGATCCTGGAATTCCTCCTTTTTTCCCTTGTTCCAGTTCTTCACCGGCCGGTGATAGCCGCACACCCTGCTGTAGATCTCCGTCCTCATCTTACACGTCGCCATCAACCTCTCTCCTTTCCTTTTTATCGTTATTGGTTTATCCTGCGTCATGGGTGGCTTATGACGTCAGGCGCTTAATATTTTCAATTGGTCTGCGGTGAGCCCCCCGCCCACAGACGAACCTGAGCTGTAGTCGTCGAACGGGCATTCCTCGTGCTCGCCGGCGATATATCCGTGCACCGGACAGATGCTGAAGCTCGGGGTGATCGTGAAATACGGTATGCGGTAGTTCTCGGCGATCCTTCTGACCAGGGCGGCGACCTGTGCCGGGTCGCTTATGCGCTCGCCCAGGAAGGAGTGGAATACCGTCCCGCCGGTGTATTTCCTCTGCAGGGGCTCCTGGAGGTCTAGCGCCTCGAACAGGTCGTCTGTGAATCCTGCCGGGAGCCACGATGAGTTAGTGTAGTAGGGGTTGGTGTCGCCGGCGCAGATTATCTCGGGGTACTTCTTCTTGTCAATCTTGGCCAGCCGGTAGCTGGTGCCTTCCGCAGGCGTCGCCTCGAGGTTGTAGATATGCCCGGTCTCCTCCTGGTAGGTCGCGATGCGGTCGCGCATGAAGTCCAGGACCTTCTCGCCGAACTGCATGCCCTCCTTGTCGGCTATGCAGCACCCGAGGAAGTTCAAACATGCCTCGTTCAGCCCCACCAGGCCGATTGTGCTGAAATGGTTCTTCAATGTTCCCAGATATATTTTTGTGTATGGCAGCAGGTCGCCGTCGAGATGCCGCTGTACAACCTTGCGTTTGATCTCGAGGGAGTCGCGGGCCATGTCCATCAGCAGGGCCAGGCGCGATAAGAACTCGTTTTCCGTGCGGGACGTGTAGCCCAGTCTCGGCATGTTTATAGTGACCACCCCAATGGATCCTGTCTGCTCACCCGCGCCGAAAAGCCCCCCGGTCTTGTTGCGAAGTTCGCGCATGTCCATCTGCAGCCTGCAGCACATGCTCCTCACATCCCCGGGGTTCAGCTCGCTGTTGATGAAGTTCTGGAAATAGGGTATCCCGTATTTCCCGGTGACCTCGAAGAGAAGGCGCGCGTTGTCGCTGTCCCAGTCAAAGTCGGAGGTGATGTTGTATGTGGGTATCGGGAACGTGAATATCCTGCCGTCACGGTCCCCGTCGCTCATGACCTCGAGAAAGGCCTTGTTGAGCTGATCCATCTCGTGCTGATAGTCCCCGTAGTACTTGCCGTCGCATATCTTACCGCCGATGATCACGGGCGTGCCCTTGAGATCCTCCGGGACAGTCCAGTCAAATGTCAGGTTTGTAAACGGCGTCTGCCCCCAGCGGCTGGCGATGTTCAAGCCAAAGACAAACTGCTGCACATTCTGCTTGATCTGCTTGTACTCAAGCTTGTCCTCTCGGATGAACGGAGCCAGAAGAGTGTCGAAGGAGCTGAACGCCTGCGCACCAGCCCACTCCGTCTGCAACGTGCACATGAAGTTGACTATCTGGCCCATCGCAGTGTCCAAATGCTTCGCAGGCGCCGCGCTGGCACGCCCTTCGCGGCCTCGGAAACCCTCCGACAGAAGCTGC
>CAZANS010000484.1:0-1945 GCA_964486565.1 uncultured Victivallales bacterium | reverse complement strand
GCTTTTAGAGTTGGACAGGAGTGAAATCACAACATCATGCAACCACAACTTGAAATTCAAGGATTAAGCATCGTCCTTCGCGGACATTTCAACCCCGCTATATTTCATCCATCATGGTTCGCAGCGCAAAATTTGATACGACATCAAGAAGCCGAGGCGGCAGATATAGAGCTAGTACACCCTAACGCAGCAATTTTCAAAGCAGAGTGGTTACAGGTACGTGTATTACAGGATCGATTCCAAGTCATTACTACCCAGGAACCATACTATGAGGCGCTCCGAGATTTAGTTATTGGCGTATTTGATCTCCTTGGCCATACACCGTTGAGGGTCATGGGAATCAATCGAGATTTTCATTACAGACTCGAGTCGGAAAAAGTATGGGATGCAGTTGGCGACCGGTTAGCGCCAAAACAGAATTGGGAAAATATACTAAGCAAACCTGGAATGTTGAGTCTTACAATGGAGGGAAAAAGGCCCGACAATCAAGACGGCTATATCCGAGTCACGGTAGAACCATCACCCCAGGTAGCATTCGGGGTCTATGTGCGGGTCAATGATCACTACCAGCTATCTTCTGATTCTGAAACTTTGCCAGGTACAAGCAAAGCAATAGACATTCTCACTGGGCAGTGGTCAGAGTCCATGCAACGCGGCCTGGAAATTGCGCAAAAGATTGTTGGCTTGGAGCAATAAAATGATTACAGCCGATAGCTTGTTAGTTGCTGAAGAACTACCCATCAATGAGACTTTTATTCGTCCTGGCTCCATTGAGGAAACAAGCTTGTTGAACATCCTCCCTGAAGAACTTGTTACAGAACAGAACCGTGATGTTGCCAATCAGACACAAATAAGTCGTGTTAATGGTACCTCTAACCCACTTGACATCAGGTCAGGTCAACTATTGTTCTTCCCGCCACATCTTCGTCCAGCGCGGGAGCATTTTCGCACTTTGCAGAAATGGGAAGGTTATGTAATCGAGGTTAGACAAGTGACGTTTCTCGCCAGACTGGTGCCAATTATAGGCGAAGGCCCTGATCAAGACGCAGAGATTTATCTTGAAGAGATACAAGAAGATGACCATGCGTTAATTGAGCCTGGCGCTGTATTCTACTGGAGCATTGGGTATCTTGATGGACCATCAGGTAGAAGTCGCACTTCGGTTATCCGGTTCCGTCGTCTGCCAACCTGGACCAAACGTGAGTTGGAGAACGCTAGTGCCAAAGCGGCCAAGTTGAAAGACCTTTTCGATGCCGAATAGTCACCTTGTTCCCCCAGCATCGGATGAGCTAGAAGTCTCCCTCTTTGGTCCCGGCTATGGAGAGGCAATAGTTCTTCATATTGGTGAAGGAAAATGGATTCTTGTTGATTCATGTATAGAACCAAATTCAAAACTGCCTGCATCGTTAGAGTACCTGTATAATCTCAACGTTGACGTGGAAAATGCGGTCAAGCTTGTTGTGGCAACACATTGGCACGATGACCACGTCCGGGGAATCAGTACCATCTTTGATAATTGCAAATCTGCCAACATTGCCATCTCTAGCGCATTAAAAGTTGACGAGTTTCGAAAACTTGCGACGCTATCTAGCGGACAAACGGTGAGAAGAAACTCGGGGCTAGATGAATTTACTCGAGTGTTTCAGCTTCTTGAGACACGTAAGCAACATAGAGTGCGATTCAATTCACCCAAGCTTGCATCAGCAGACAAATTACTTTACCGTGACCAAATCGGGCCAATTTCCGAGACCGTAGAAGCCAAGGTGTTTTCACTTTCTCCATCCGATGCTGCGATACTGCATGCCCAATTAGCGTTCGCTGAATTACTACCAGGAGAAGATAGTCAAAGGAAACGAGTTGCATCCCCTACTCCGAATTATGCCTCGGTGGTTCTATGGGTTCAAGTGGGTAATCACAAAATCCTTCTTGGCGCTGACCTTGAGAG
>CAZANS010000483.1:0-1951 GCA_964486565.1 uncultured Victivallales bacterium | reverse complement strand
TGCCGTCGGTCACCAACCTGCTGCTGGCCTCAGCTGCCCGACTGGATTGCTATTTACGCCGCCGACATCTAGTACCGCTTGCCAGGGGTTTTGAAGGGTTGAATCCAGGGCTCCTTGCCTGACTTCTTCTTGTTGCGCTTAGGTGCCGGCGCTTTCAGTACCTCCGGATAACAGCGCGCCATTTTTGAGCGCGCCTTCTCTACAGTGAACTGCCACTTGATGGTGCCTCGCTCGCCATTGCGGCAGGCCTCCCACGTGGCGATTTCATCGATCAGTGTGACCTTGTCAGGGATCCGGCGGTCGAGGCACTGCCGGTTGAGGACGCCGATCTCGATCTCGACCATGTTAAGCCAGCTGGCGTGCTTGGGCGTGTAGTGGAACTCGATACGTCGGAGAATCCGCCGTGCCTCTTCGGCGGGGAATGTCTCGTAGAGCGCGGCGGCAGAGTGGGTGCTCAGGTTGTCGAGCACGACCCGAATGAGGTCGGCGTCGGGGTAGTGGATGTCGACCAAATCACGTATGCGGTGGGCGAAGTCCGTGTTCGTCCGGCTGTCGGTCACCTCGACGTGACGCCAGCACCGATGGCGATCGAAGTAGACGAAGAGATTGGCGGTCCCGTTGCGCTTGTACTCGTAGTCGTAGCGCTCGCGCTTCCCTGGCTCGGCCGGCCAAGGGATTCGCTTCTCACCGATGAGTTGCACGGGGCTCTCGTCGAAGTTCACCACTGGTCGCGTTGGATCGTGGGGCTCGTTGCACACGTCGAGGACATCTTCCATCCGTGCGACGAAGTGGGCGTCGACCTTCGGCAAACACCACATCTTCTTTTGCCACGGCTTGAGATCGCACTCCGCAAGCCGCCGTCGTACGGTGTGCGGCGAAATGCTCTCGAGCTCAGTCAGGGCGACCAACGCACCGGCCAGCAGGGTCAACGTCCATCGACTGCGTCCATCGGGAGGAGTAGAGCACGCTAGAGCAACGAGAATGCTCTCTTCCGCACCATCGAGCAGCCTCTTACCGCCTCGGCGGGGCCGTTCATGTAGTGCGGCATCGAGCCCTTCTTCAACGAACCTCTGCTTGATCCGGTAGACGGTTGCCGTGCCCACGGGTAGCGCCTCGGCGATCTCGGCATCCTTCTTCCCGGCATCGGCCATCAGAAGGATCTGAGCGCGCTTGATTTTGCGCACGCCAGCTGTCCCACCGCGGACGAACTCGCGCAGTTGTTGCCGTTCTGATTCCTCGAGATCTACTCTGTAGCGGACGTTCATTGTGGCCTCCAAACTCGCGGGCACAGTGCCCACCTCGAAGGCCCTTCAGATCACATGCGGATCGTGTCGTCGATCCCTAAACGCCGACAGGACAAAATGGCGCCAACCTACACCGCCAAGCAAGGTCAGTACCTCGCCTACATCTATTACTACTCCAAGATCCACGGCGAGGCGCCAGCCGAGGCCGACATGCAGGGATACTTCGGCGTTACCCCGCCGAGTGTCCATCAGATGGTTGTCACCCTTGAGCGCAACGGCTTCATTGCCCGGACTCCAGGCCGTCCGCGAAGTATCCGTCTGCTGCTTGACCGGGCAGAACTGCCCGACCTGGACTAGCCGGCGGTTGCGCCCTCACCAATCGATCAAGATCCCTGAGAAGCGGTACTAGCGGCCGAGAGCCGGATCAGTATTGCCCGCCGACCAGAGCAGGGCGGCGGCGGGACCAGCATACCCATCTGGTTCTTCAAGCGCAACGTCGAGTACTATCCGCCAGTGAACCTAACGGCCAATACCACGGGACCAACCTCGATCCGGCTCACTTGGGAGCAAAGTACCAACGCCTCCCACACGTACATAGAGAGGAACACAACCCTGAGCTGGGCCTTCGGCAACGGGACCCCGATCTACAACGGGACCGGCGAGATGTTCGACGAGAAACTGCGCATGGGTCTTTTGCTTGGCTTGGT
>CAZANS010000482.1:0-1955 GCA_964486565.1 uncultured Victivallales bacterium | reverse complement strand
CTACAATGAGATGGAAGAGAAACTTCTCTGGAACTGGCAGGCTCCTATCATAAACGATTTCTACGTAATGATCTTCTACGGGATGCTTAAAAAGACATCCAAAAACTGGTGCGGCGACCACGAGGAGTCGCTCCAAAACGACCTTATATGCGGCAACGGCGACATCGAGAGCACTGAGCCGACAAGAATGCTCATGCGACTGGCAATGCGAATAAGACAAGATCCCGAAATGAAGAGCCTCTTCGAAAAACTCGACCCGACCCAACTGGCAAAGCAAGTCACGGCAAGACCCGAATGCAAGGAAATCCATAAGGAAATATCATTATACCTCAAGCTCTACGGGTTCAGATGCATCAATGAACTCAAACTCGAGGAACCCTCGCTGCGCGAGACCCCGGAATTCGTTTTCCAGGTGCTCAAGAACTATCTCGATATTGACGAGAAACTCCTCGATGCAGAAGCCATGGAGGCGCGGGAACTGCAGATCAGGGCTTCCGCAGAGAAAAAAGCATATGACGCACTAAGCGCCAGAACCTTAGGATTCATCAGACGCCCGATATTCAAAAAAATCCTGCGAAATGCGCGGAAGGGAGTCCGTAACCGCGAGAACATGCGATTCGCAAGGACCCGCATATATGGTGTGCTCAGGGAGCTTATCAATGCAATGGGCAGGCATCTGCTGCAGGCCGGCAGGCTCGACAACGCCTCGGACATCTTTTACCTGACAATTGACGAGTTGTGGGACTTTGTGAAAGGCACCGCGGTATGCACAGACCTGAGAGCAATGGCCGCCGTCCGAAAAAAAGAATCCGATTCATACCGATCACCAGAATGCCCAGTCATTGACGACCACTTCGAAACTTTCGGAATGGTCTATTCAAAAAACACATTCAAAGAACCATCCACGCCTCCCCAGGGGGATACAGGCGACCTCCGTGGCATCGGATGCTGCCCTGGTACCGTAACCGCACCGGTAAGAATCGTCAAAACACCAAAGGACAACCTCAACCTCAACGGCTGCATACTCGTCGCAGCAAGGACCGATCCAGGATGGGTACCACTTTACCCCGCCGTAGCCGGAATACTTATCGAAAGAGGAAGCATCCTCTCACACTCCGCAATCGTGGCAAGAGAAATGGGAATCCCGACAATCGTCGGGATCAAAGGCTTGCTTAACGCACTCTCCGACGGACAAACTGTAACCATGGACGGACAAAGCGGAACCCTGAATATAACAATAGCTCCCAATAAAGCAAAAAGTAACAATGTGGAGGTTTGACCCCCTCCTGAACCTGCCGCCTCGGGCTGGTAGAGCACGTCCTCGATGCTGATCCTGCGTATTGCAAAATCTCCTTTTAAAATTACGTTAATCTACTATGGTTTTAAGGAAATTTCACACCTTATTCACATGTACAGATTTTTGGGCGCATTACAGAACGAGCGAGGTTATTGGTTCAAGTCAGTCAGATAAATGTCAATAAAAGCGGCTGGACACCAAACCAGCGCAACCCTCGACGCACAGCGGAGATAATCAACGATCATCAGAATTACGAGCGATTATTAAATTGCGAAATACGCATTAATCAACGGCTTCGCCTATTTATCCTTTAAATAAAAAGCCATGTATACAATGCCAAAAGGAACTAAATAACACCAAATCAAAGAACTGATAATTAATGCATAAAGACCACCTACAAACCCAAATTTGACAAGGATTATATATGGTGCAGAAAATAACCATAACACGGCTTTCATAAAAAAGCTAACGGACGAATTTGCTCCCCAGCTACCGAATGCACCAACCCCACAGCAAATAAAAGCAATTAAACCTGCAACTAAATAAAAAGGATAAATTATCAAGCTTGTTTTTGCAACTTTATTACTATTATTTGACATATTATAATGACTGATAGGAATTTTGTTTTTCATCATGTGGGGAAGCTACATGCGGTGAG
>CAZANS010000481.1:0-1975 GCA_964486565.1 uncultured Victivallales bacterium | reverse complement strand
GGCGGAGAAATGGGACACCAGCCCGTTGGTGGGACCTGCCGTGTTCCTGACGGCACCCGACAAGGAAGGGCTCTCCGAGGCTCTGCGTGAAATGGTGGCCGTGGCGGACACGGAAGAGTGGGAAGGCAAGAAGCAGGCGTGGACCGGCATCCTGGACAACGAGTTCAGTCAGGCCCGCCGGATTCAGACGGAGTCGGTCGGTCTTAGGAACCGGGAAGTGGAACAGGCCGTCGTGGCGACGTTCCTGCACTCACAGCCGGTCGGCCAGAACGCCCGCACGCGGGATCTGGCGGTACTTCTGGGATCCGTGCGTCCCGACAAGATCGAACTGGAGAAGGGATTGGCCCGCTGGTCGCAATCCAGTTACTGGCTGGACGATCTCTACACAGCCGTTTCTGAGGGTAATCTTCCGGGTACATGGCGATTGGGCAACCGACCGAACCTTACCCAGATGCACGCGGTGGCGGCGAAGAACATCCCGGACGACACCGTTCGTGCGCGCTTGCTCGACGATATCGGCAAAGCCAAGGCCCTCACCGCCAATGCCTCGGCGGCGGGCGTCCGCGTTCACACGCTTCCGACCCGCCCAAAGGATATCGAAGATGACGGCTCGTTCCACTACGCCGTGCTTGGGCTGAATGCGGCATCGGAGTCCGGCAAACCCAGCGCGGAGGCCAAGCGGTTTCTCGACGAGACCACCGGATCGGATCGGCCACGCGTCTACCGGAACGCTGTGTTGCTGGTTGCGCCGTCCAAGGACGGTCTGGAACTCGCGATGGCCCGCGTGCGCGACTACCTGGCATGGGAGGTCGTGCGCGAAGATGTGAAGAAGCAGCAGAAGGACGGGAACGTCGATCCGGCTCGCGCCCAGACGATGCAGATCAACATCGACAAGGCAAAGGGCCGAATCCCGGAGGCTATCAAGCAGGCGTACTCCATCGTCGTCACCGTCTCCGAGAAGGATGACGCGCAAGCATTCAAAATTACGGTGACGGAAGAGCCTCATTTCAATACCATCAAGGCCGACAAGCGGTCGCGCGTCCAAGACACGGCGATAACCGCCGAGGCACTCCTCCCGGATGGCCCATACAATCTCTGGCGGGAGGGCGAAACCGCCCGCCGGGTGAAGGACCTGGCGGGGGCGTTCGCACAGCTTCCGCATCTGCCGAAGATGCTGAAGGCCAGCGCCATTCTGGACACGCTCGTTGATGGATGCGAGAAGGGTACGTTTGTCCTACGGCTGACGAGGCCGGATGGTACATCTCGTTCTTGGTGGATGTTCAGGCCCGACGAGAATGCACTGAATGACCCGGCGATGGAACTCGTACTGCCGGGAGCTGCGGTTCTTACGGACATCGTACCGGCGTTGCTCGCCCCCAAGAAACTCCCCGGACTCTGGTCCGGCGACGAGATCACCGTCAAGGCGGCGTTCGATTACTTCGGGGGCGCGACTGTCGTCCAAGTGGATCGGGGCGGTTATCAGGAGCCGATGCAGATTCCGAAGGCAGCGCAGGATGTCGTCGAGACCGCAATCACTGCTGCTGTGGCAGACGCATCCATATGGCTGCTCTCCGGGCCTGCCAGCATCCTGGGCGAACCAATCCCTGCAGGCGTTCTGAGTGCAAGCGGCAAGCTCTGCGTGCCGCCTGCGATCATTGCCGCCGCCGAGATACTCCCCGAAAACATGAAGGATGCGTGGAAGAAAGGCGTCGCTTCTGGTCTATCCGTTGCCACCGCGCTATCCGTCAAAGCGGGCAGCACTCTTCCGTGGAAGACGGTGCGGGACGTGATCAGTGGTGCGCTTCAAGCGCGGTTTCTCGAATTGGAGGCCGGATCGCAGGCGTGGCCATGCGATTTCCCGTCAGCGCAATTCGTGAAGTTCAAGGTCGCCACAGCCGGGACGACGGGCGGCACTGGCGGCACTGGCGGAACGGATGGAACGGATGGAACGGATGGAACGGATGGAACTGGCGGC
>CAZANS010000480.1:0-1977 GCA_964486565.1 uncultured Victivallales bacterium | reverse complement strand
ATTTTGCCGCACCGTCTGCCGCGCCTGCGCTCCCAACGCGGTTCACGCGGAGTTTCGAAACTGGCTCAAGAAACGGGCCAGTGGTTATTTGTCTGGCCAGTAGAACTTCTTGCGGTCGGCACCTTCCCATGCCAGAGCACTCTTTATGTCCCCGATGTTGTACCAACTCCCATGCCCGTCGGAAAATATCTGGTGCATCCCCATCGCATCCTTCATTGACGTGCAGTGAGACCCGTTTATCTGGCTGCCGAGACTCCCGGCATTCATCTCCCCGGTCCAGTCACTGACACAGTCCCCCACTATCGGGCCGATGGAATCCTTACAAACGTTGGCCGGCGAACTCCCGTTGGGCGACGGCGTGTCGTATTCCGAAAACCCACTCCAATTGGTCATCAGAGCGTAGTTCGCCCAGCCTATACCACCACCAGACACCCCGAAAAGCTTCACGTCATCCCCGTCAAGCCCATTGGGGAAGTGCGAGCCGCTGGGGCATTTCCAAACAGCCACCCCGTCGCGCGGCAGCGCTATGCCGTAGGTAGCAAGCCCCCTCGCAGACTCCTGGTCTATCACGTCTGGGCGGTTTTCAGTGGCGGTGTTGGCTCTCGGGAAATTCTTGTAATCCAAGGCATAGTTTATCATCCCGAGTCCGATCTGTTTCAGGTTGTTGAGACATGTAACCCTCCTGGCGTTTTCCCTTGCATTGGTCAGCGCAGGAAGAAGGATCGTCGCCAGAATGCCGATGATCCCGATAACAATCAGAACCTCGACCAGCGTGAATCCCCTGAAATGCCGCATTCCCAAAAAAGTCATAAATTCCCCATAATCAGCCTCTGGCAGCTCTCTTCAAAAAACCCGATGATCTGATTTTATCACATTTCGGGACATAATGCAAGAGTTCTCCGGACAAATCGGGAACATTGTCCCTGTAGCACCCTCTAAAGCGGTGCCTCAGTCTTTTCCTTAGAGCCAATTTCAAAACTCCATGGCACGCTACGGAAACTGCTTTATTTAGGTTAATGACCACGAACGTACCCTAAAGGTCTTTTGATGATATCGGGTGCATTACTTTCTTCAAATGTTCCACGGAAAGGGTTCCAAGAATTTTCTTCTTGTGGAAGGTGTTGGTCTCGGTGTTGCCCTGATGAGTCTGCTCGATTTCGGATATCTCATCCCTCTCGCCAAGCTTGCCGAGCTCCTTGAGGTACTTCAGATGATTCTGGAGCACTTCCTTATCGTGAGCGTTCTCCTTCTCCAGCATCTGTTTGAAATACTCTGAAGCCTTCAGCGGCTCGACGCTGACCTCGATCCCCTCCGCCTCGGCATGTTTCTTCAAAAGCAGCTTGAAATCAACCTTGTGCTTCCATTTGGCTATTTCCGAGTCTATTATCTCCTTGACGTGCTGCGGGGTGATTGCGAGGTCCCCGACCTGCACGCGGTTGAGGTTGTCGTACACCACGAACTTGTCATGGTCCATGAATATTGTTAGCTCCTTGGTGTGGTCAATGTATGTTTCCCTGTATATTGAGAACAGCGCGCCTGACTTGCTGTTGATATACTCGTTCTGCGGCACCATGCTGAAGCATTCCCCGAGCTCCGGCTTGAGCTCGTGCAGACGACTGAGCATGAATGCCCTCTCCCTTGCAGCTATCTTGTCGTCCTGATCTTTCTTGTCTGCCTCTGCCGATGCTTCCGAAAAGGCCTTGTAAACAATGTCTAGATCAAGCTCAATCCCAGCGCGTTTCAAGTTCTCGACATCAACCCCCTTGATGGATATTTCGTGCTTGCCGCCTCCATCCTTGGCCGTCCTCACGATTACATAGTCGAAATCCTTGCCGTTGAAGAACACCACACCCTCCGCGTTCCCGCTCTCGGTGATCCCGCAGCTCTTGACCTCCACTGGTATCTTCATGTCCCCTCTCCTTTCAACCTAAATGAAGCAGTTAAATCTCAAAAATGGCAGTTAACATATTTGTATAC
>CAZANS010000479.1:0-1978 GCA_964486565.1 uncultured Victivallales bacterium | reverse complement strand
TTGATTCTGTCGATTCATCCACATATCCCGGACGTGTCCTCGGGAAAAGCCAACTCTCAGTTCGAAGTTCGACAAAGCACTAGTTGCCATTCCCCCGCGATTATCTTACAAAGCAGACTTACGGACTCCGTCACCCCCATGAACAACGGTTGACACGATGCAACTACACCGATACCTACACTACCTATGGATCCCTGCCGCGTTTTCCACGGCGGAATGTGTCAACGCGAATGAGACAGTTTCCTGGTTGAATTAGAGAGCATTTTAGTGGAGGCTTCGCTGTTTGTCTTCCCCCTTGGGGGCCAGCCCCCAAACCCCCGGGATTTTTTTTGGAATGGTGAGTGTCCAAAGGTTGTTTCAGATTTTTCGTTGCTTTAGGGTGTGGTTACCTGGTGAAACGCAGTCGAGCTCTGCGGGGACGCAACTGGACGAGGGATAACTAGGTTGTGAGTGCGCCAAAGGCGTAATGGCTTCTAGGGGCAATGGGCCTCTGGAAGCCTTTCTTGTTTCAGGATCAGTGTGGGTGGATTGATCCACACCTCGACGGGTACCTTGGCGTGCACGGGAGGCCCGTTGACAAAGCGATCGAGATGCTGGGCGTAAGCCTGTGCCAGAACGGCTTGGCGCTGGTCGATGACTTCTGCAGCTCTTCCGTGGTGCATCGTGGACGGCGTCAAGAGCGCAATGCCGGTGTGATAATGCTCCTCGTTATACCACTGAAAGAATTCCCGGCAGTAGCTGAGCGCATGCGCATGGCTGCCAAAACGATCAGGGAATTCGGGCGTGTACTTGAGCGTCTTGAATTGGCTCTCCGAGAACGGATTGTCATTGGAGACGTGAGGCCGACTGTGTGACTTCACGACACCCAGCGATGCCAACAGTTGCGCCACGGTCTGCGACGCCATCGCAGGTCCACGGTCGCTGTGGATGGTGAGTTGATTCTCATCAATGCCTTGTTTCTGCACCGTTTCTCGAATCAATCGGGAAGCAAGGTCAGCTGATTCGTGCTCCGCCAACATCCATCCAACAACGTACCGGCTGAAGATGTCAAGGATGACGTAGAGTTGAAAATACTGCCATTTTTGTGGCCCCTTAAGCTTGGTAATGTCCCAAGACCAGACTTGATTGGGTGAACTCGCAAGAAGTTCTGGCTTCTTGTAGGCGGGATGTTTTAGTTGATCACGGCGCTCACGAGACGCCTTGTCACGAGCCAGCAAGCGATACATGGTACTCACGGAACACAGGTAGATACCATCGTCCAAGAGGGCCGCGTAGATTTGACGTGGAGACTTGTCGACGAACCGTTCCTCATAGAGCACGGCACGTATGCGATCCTGCTCCTCGGAGGACAAGGCACGCGGAGATGGCCGGCGTGGCGGAGGAGTCGGCCGGCTCTCTGACTGACGATGCCGGTAGAGGGTCGCACGCGGGACACTCAGGACACCGGCAGCCTGCCAGACGCCGACGTCCTGAGCGAGGGTTTCCGCAGCCTGGATCAATTCCCGTCGGGATTCGACGTCACGTTCAAGCCAAACGCCTCGGAGATTTTTTTTTGAACCTCGATCACCGCCTCCGCTTGACGAAGGCGCGCAGCGAGTCGTTGATTCTCAGCTTGCAGCTGAGTCAGCTCCGCCGCCACGGGGGGGCGCGATTTGCGACCACGACGCTTGGGTTCCAGGCCACTCAATCCCCGCGCTAATCGCTGCCGCCTCCAAGTGCACAACTGGGACGAATAAAGGCCCTCACGACGCAATAGCGCTCCAATCTGGCCCACCTGGGAGCAGCGGTCCGCCTCCTCCAAGATGCGCTGACGATACGCGGCGTCAAAGCTCCGCCGACGGGCCTTGGCAGGCACTTCGGGAGACGGCGGCCCCCCTTCCATCTGGTTCAATTTCGATTCTGACATCCCTGATTTTCTCCTCGCCCTAGAGTCTAATTATTGGGGAGGAAACTGTCTCAGGGTCATTGACACAAAGGG
>CAZANS010000478.1:0-1981 GCA_964486565.1 uncultured Victivallales bacterium | reverse complement strand
CGGCGATCGTCCGCTCGCCCGGGAAGTAGCCATTCTTCCTCTTCTTGAGGCTGGCCATTACGGCTTTCTTCAGAGCCGTCTTACTGTGGAGCTCGAGACAGAAATCGTCCAGACCTGCTTTTTGCATGTTCTTCATCACGACATCCAATGCGGCCAATTTCTCCGACATGAAGAGAACCGTCTTTCCTTGGCTCATAGCAGCTGCAATTAGATTGGTAATGGTTTGTGATTTCCCGGTTCCCGGAGGGCCTTGAATGACCATATTCTTGCCGTCGAGGGCATCAACAAGAGCCGCGCGCTGAGAACTGTCTGCATCAAGAACCAATGGAATGGCCTCCGTGGTCTTGCTGTCGGCCTCTGTGTCTCGCGGAACGACAGTTTGGCCGGGATCGGGCGCGCGACCCAGGAGCACGTCCTGTATCAGCTCGTGTTGCAGCAGTCCACGGCTCGTGCCCGTCCAGTGCGCGGGGTCAAGGTCGTGGTACATTCGTTGCTTGGTGAAATGGAAGAACGCGAGATAGTTGTTTTGCTCAACTTGCCAGTCGGGCATCGTCCTGACTGACTGACTTACGCGGTCATAGTAGTCTGAAGGGACAAAAGCGACTTCTTGACCCTCGTCGTCGGAAGCCCTGAAAAGCTCGGGAAGTGCGATGCCGTAGTCGTGGCGCAGTTTCTCTGCGAGTGTCAGGTTCGCCTGAACGTCCGTACCGTCATAGCTCAGGCGGTACTCATACATGTTAGCCTCGACGACATACTTGTCTCTAACGATAGCTACCGGTATTAGCACCAGCGGTGCCCTGAACCACGTATCGGAATTCTCGTCACGCCATTTCAGGAACCCGAGTGCCACATAGAGCAAGTTCAGGCCCGTTTCATTTATGGCGAGATCGTAATCTGAACGAACTTTGCGAAGGCTACGCTCCAGCTTCTCTACGGGAAGGAGTGATTGGAGATCTGCGCCCACTGACGGGGAACGCTGGTACTTGTCACGAAAGAGGCTGACGAGCGTGGCTTGGGTCTCAGCCTCGGACGGGCCTTCATGAGCGTGATCGGCGACGTCCAGTTCTTCCTCGAGGTCCGGCAGGGGCTTGATGGGAGAATGCCTGTCATGTTCTACCAGCGAGTCGTAAATGGTCGAGGCACTGTCCAGCAGCTCAACAGTCTTAGCGTTAGGCCTGAAGTTAAGCAGGCGGTTCCGAGCACTGAGGTTGAGCAGGTCCTTGCGGATCTGCTGGAGATACTCGAGGACAATGGCTTCGTCGTCCTGTCCTTCTGTGTGGGGCGAACCGTGTGGTGTCATAATTCCCTATGAACCGCGAACATCAAGATACCGCGTTTCTGCTCATCACCTGCATGAAACGCAGCCAATGGACGGATTATACATTGGCCTTCCTCAGAGACAACGGGAAAAGACTGGAAAGAACCTCGCTGAAGGCAATGATTCTCCATTCCGGGGCCGTCCTGTTCCGGAGGCGTTGACAGAGTTCCATGACCCTTCGGTGGCCCACATTTGTATTGAAAACGGGCCTTGCCGATCCAATAATGCCGAGGCTGGCGTGCATCATTGGTCGAATGACTGCTGTGTGCCGGGTAGGGATAATGGCGGGATGGGCTTGGTGTCAGTTTGCTGCACCAGGGACCCGCTGAGACTCTGACGAGATACGAGTTAATGAATCCTGAACAGGAAGCCCGGCAAGTCATAGACAAGTCCCTGTCCGAATGCGGCTGGATCGTGCAGGATTACAAGGCGCTCGATCTTTCCGCAGGGAAGGGAATCGCTGTCCGTGAAGTGCCGCTCAAGGCCGGGCGGTGTGATTACCTGCTTCTGGTTGACCGCAAACCCGTGGGCATCATCGAAGCCAAGAAGGCCGGATCCACACTATCCACAGTAGCTGACCAGTCGAAACTGTATGGCGAGAACCTGCCCGACTTCCTTAATCCCGGGCCAATTCCGTTCTATTATGAATCTACCGGGGTTGAG
>CAZANS010000477.1:0-1983 GCA_964486565.1 uncultured Victivallales bacterium | reverse complement strand
GAATATCGTCAACAATAAAAGGCATGGATTCGCTGGACTTTATGCGCCATTCCAAGGTTGCAAGCCGCAAGGCAAGATATAGCTGATCTCGGGTACCGTTACTCATCCCCTCCACCTTGACCCAGGCCCCATCCGGGCGAACTCCGATGAGAATTGCCTTTCCCTGGTCGTCGATATCCGTGCGTAACCCGGTAAAGGAGCTCAGAGTGATTTTCTTGAAATAACCGGACGCTATCTTAAGCACAGGGTCCTGATGCTCGGCTGTGTAGCTTTCAATCACATCCAAGAGGATCTTGATCGAGAGCTTAACACGGATGAAACGCTCGGTAAGGCGTCGGATCTTTGCTAAGACCTGTTGCGAGTTGTCTGCAAGCTCCGCCGCGCGGGCGCTGCCGTCCATTTTTGCCATTTCATTTTTTTCCCGCCCTATGGTCTCTGTCAGTTGCTGGATTTCAGGATCAAGCCTGTCTTCGATCTCATGAGAAAGCGCTTGAATTTGTCCCGGGAGGGCATCAGGATCAACATTCTGTGCCTGCTGCTCAAGTCCTGAAAATGTCACTCCCTCGGCAATTTGCGCCAGAGTGGACTCCAAATCCGAAAGTTTCTCTTTCAGTTGCACGTATTCGTGGGAGCGCTGCTCGGCTTCATCCAGCTCTTCTTCTTTTTCACAACCTGACATCTCAAGAAGAGCGGCCATCCGCTCCTTGTTGCTGTTTAAAGATATTTGCCCTTGAAGGATTTCCTTTTCAAGGGTTTCGATTTCTGCAAGATACTGCTTCAAAACCGCTTGATCCTGTCGCGCACCATTAAGACGAGCCTGGAGATCGGAAACTGCTTGAACTATCTCGATATTTTGAAGATCGGTAGCGACCTGCTCAATCAGATGTGCCAGATCCTTTTTAAAGTTCTGATTATCCAGATCAATTCCGTCAATACGCTTACGGAAATCTTCTGCCCCCCCCAGCTTATCAAAGCAGCTTTGAAGGGTGTCGATAAAATCGTTTGCCTCATCAGGGTTCGTGCCGGGGCCGAGTCCCAGAGGAGTTAAAGACTCTGCCCATTTGGACCGCCATCGGTCGAGGTTCTCCTCAGCTTTTTTTCTCTCATTTTCAGCAATTCTCAGAGCCTCTTGGAGATCACCAATCTTGCTTTCCAGCTTTTCCCGCTTAGCCTGATCGCTCTTAATGGAATCCAAAAGTGTTTCAGCATGGAGAAGAACCGGGGTTAATTCATGTCCTTTAAAGTCCTGATTATCACCCCGCTTTTGGAGTTCCTGAACCAGCTTATCTCGCAGTTCTCGCTGGTGTTTTTCCTTTTCGACAATTTCTCCGGTGGCCTTTTCAGCCTCCGCGACCTTGAAACGGAGTTTTTCGAAGCCGGAAAGCCATTGCCTCATCTCGCGCGGTGACAATGGAATAATACCGCAGGTTGCCCAGAGTTCATGCCAGCGGCGATCGGCATCGGCGAGATCGGAGTCGAGTCTCCTGGTTTCAATATCCAGGTCCGACAGACGGTTTTCAATATTTTCGATCTGTGATTTCAGCGAAGCGTGTTTCTGAACACGGTCTGCTTCCCGGCGCAGTCTATCTGCCGTCTGGTCTGAGAGACCGACGAGCTTTTCATAGGTATCGGGTAACGGAGCCTCTGGAGAAAACACGTTGGCTTCTTCGACAACATCTTCATCCTCTATCCACTGCCGTCGAAGCAGTTGCCACCCCAAATCTCGCCTGGATCGAATCTGAATCAAGTCCTTTTCGGCAGGCACCTCTCCGGCATACCGTATCTCTTGTACCTGGGTCGAAAGCTGATGGAACTCGCTCTCTAACTTCTCTTTCTCTTTTTGAATTTGTCGGCTGTTATCATGGATCGAATCCAATTCTTCCTCAAAGCGGTTCAATGTTTCCTGCATGGGAATAGCCGATTTTCCCACTTGCTCTATGGGACCGCTCAAAAGGCCCAGATGGCTCAGGTCATCCTTGCAAC
>CAZANS010000476.1:0-1989 GCA_964486565.1 uncultured Victivallales bacterium | reverse complement strand
ACGACCAATGTTATGTCCTCAACAAGGACAAGCCCGGCGAGATGTCATTGGCGGCGCGCGTCTATGAGCCGACGTCTGGCAGAGTGATGGAAGTCCACACGAACGAGCCGGGCCTGCAATTCTACACGGGCAACTTCCTGGACGGCACTCAGACGGGCAAAGACGGTAAGGTCTACAAGTATCGCTATGGCTTCTGCATGGAGACGGAGAAATACCCGGATTCGCCCAATAAGCCCGAGTTCCCGTCGCCTGTCCTCAGGCCGGGCGAGAAGTATTACCACAAGGCGATCTTCGCGTTTTCTGCGAAATAAAGAATATGAACCACAGAGTTAACCATGTAACGAGAAGCGATAAAAGGCCAGGCATCCAGCAGGCATGGGTGATATAAGGATCATTTGTGTCGAAGGATCTCTTTGTCACCCAAGCTGAGGAGGACTGGCCATGACCGATTGTATCATAGTGGGCTGCGATCTGCACATGAAGACGATGGTTCTCAAGTACGCAGTAGGGCGGGGTGCGATCCAGAGCCGGACGTTTGCCAATGATCGGCCGGCGCGACGGGCGATGGTGGATTGGCTGAACCAGATGCGCATTCACGCCATCGAGGATCGGCTTTTGTTCGCCTACGAGGCATCGAGCGAGGGCTTTGGCCTGTATGACGAGTTGAGAGCAGCCGGCATCGAGTGTTACGTCCTGGCTCCCACGCGGATCGCGCGATCGCCCAAGCATGCCCGCAGCAAGAATGACGGTCGGGATGCCGTACAGCTGCTGGAGTTGTTGCGGGCACATGTTCTGGCGGGCAATGCCTTGCCGACCGTGTGGGTTCCCGATGTGCAGACGCGAGATGATCGGGAACTGATCCGCATGCGGCTGGACGTCGCCGACAAGCGGATCGTGACCAAGAACCAGATCAAAAGCCTGCTGAAGCGCAGTGAGGTACGTCGGCCGGCTCTGACCGGCAAAGGATGGACGAACCTCTACAGGGTTTGGCTCGATGATTTGGCCTGCGGTCGAGTCGAGGGGTTGGGTCGCGGAGGTCGGTCGGCCTTGTCCTCGCTGTTGCGGCAGATGGAAGCCATCGAGGCGGAGATCGACCTGCTGAACGAGCAGATTTGCGTTCTGTCGGCTTCGCCTCGTTATGCCGCACCCGTGAGACACTTGCGAACGATCAAGGGTGTGGCGACGCTCTCGGCCATGGTATTCTTGGCCGAGTTGGGCGACTTGAGCCGATTCTCAAACCGACGGCAGTTGGCGGCGTACATAGGCTTGGTGCCCACAAGCAACGAGACCGGCGAGCGGCACGACTGCAAGGGCCACATTACCCGCCAGGGTTCCAGCCGCATTCGCAAGGTGCTCTGCCAGTCGACGTGGTGCCTGATTCGCACTGACGAGCGATTCGGCAAGGCCTACGCTGCCTTGGTCCGCCGCAACCCGAAACATCGCAAGATCGCCGTCGTCGCGATCATGCGTCGGCTGGCGATCATAATGTGGCATCGGGCTCGCAGCGCCGGACCGCCAGCTGACAGCCGTGAGCGTCCACCCTGTATGGCCGCATGATCTTGTCCTCCTGTGTGGAGAGGACGGAGAAGATTGCTTTGAAGTGAAAGACTGAGGAATTCAGCGGAAGCCAGTGATGCTTGATCCGGCATTGATCATCGAAGAGGTCGCGACCGTTTGTGTCCTGGGTACCCCCCGTCACGGAGTTTGGTCCGCCCTCGGCGTTTCGGATAACTGTTCTCCCAATTAACTGGGACGAACGAATAACAGACTGCGCGAGATCAATGCATCACCCGGTCCGCTGGATGCTGGCCTTGACAGGACGTTACATAACAGACACAGAGACAGAGAGACAGAGAGGAATGAAGAACAGGGTCCGCAAACAAGTTTGCTCGGTCCTATTTTGACTTTTCGACATTTTGACTTTTTGACGTTTCTTCTCTGTACTACAAACGTCAAGAATCTTCGCGAGCCGCGCAAATTTTTGAAGCC
>CAZANS010000475.1:0-1994 GCA_964486565.1 uncultured Victivallales bacterium | reverse complement strand
GGACGACATCGGCGCGGAGGTGGCCTGCAAGAAGCTGTGGGAGTCACCCGGGGAGCCGGTAAAAATCCTCTTCGACAACTCGTCGGCATCGAGGAAATACCGTGTCGTTTTCAGCCCTCGGATACCAGATAAAAACATGATCTGGGAGCCGAAGGCCGGACTGGTAATGGAAACGAGGAAAAGAGCCCAGGGAAGCCTCGACAACTGGGACAACGCGAAGAAGACCATAGCAGCATCCTCCCCGGTCGAGGGGCGCAGCTTAGTAAATCATATCTTCCACGGGATAAACCCCCACGGCCCCTCATCCGACATCGTGGTGCACTACAAGGGCTACCTGGACATCAAGGATCCCGGGGAATACGTGTTTGCCGTCGCCGCAGACGACGCGGTGTTTCTGTTGATCAACGGCGCGAATGTGGCCGAGTGGCCGGGGACGCACGGTCCATGGGAGGGTGTGCGCGGGAAGTTCTCGGGAAAGACAAAACTAAGCAGAGGCATACACAGGCTCGACTACTACAACATCCAGGTCGGAGAGGCCCTTTGCATGTCCTGCGGCTGGCATCCGCCGGGTAAGAAGCATGTCGAGCTGCTCCCGCCGGAGGCCTTCGTGCCCGTGGCCAGATTCGAGAATACTCAAGTCATCAGAAGAAACATGCCTCTGCCCGCATTCTTCACATGGAGCCCCAGCTCGAACTTGACCACAGCCGGCAAATTCGCCGTGAATATGCAGTTCAATGCATTCACATCCGACACCAAGGACAATGTGAATTGGATTTTCGACGACACCTCCACCGCCGCTGGAAAGAGTGTCGAGAACCTCTTTCTCTCGACCGGCATCCGCGAAGTTCGCATGGAACTGAATAGACCGGGCAAAGAAAAAATATTCACCCTCTCCAACAAGCTCAATGTACACCCGAACTGGAGCCAACGTGAGGAATGGCCGCAAAACTCCGAAAAGGAGCTCGAAAAGGCCGTCGAGTCCAAGGATATCACCAAGCTTCCAGTCAGGGATACGCTTAACCTCGCCACGATACTCAACGACATCGAGCGCCGCGACCGACTCTCGTATGTCGCCGAAATATGCCTGAAAAGGAAATCCGACTTCAAGGCCCATCCCGAGTTCTTCTTCATGCTTTCGCAGTGCCTTATACATCACAGCGTCAGGAGATATCAGGCTGGCGAGGAGGCATACCGATGCGCAATCGAGTTCTCAAAAGGCTCGAACCCCGAGATCGAGGCGAGGGCACAGCTCTATCTGGCCGCGCTTCTTATCCACAACTTCGGCAAGTTCGACCAGGGACTCGAACTTATCGCCGGGATAGACCAGACAAAACTACCGCCATTCGACAAACGCAAGCTGATGATATGGAAGGCCGACGCATACATGACCACCGGGGACATGCCCAAGGTCGAGGAGATATACCGCGAACTCACAAAAGTAGTTGACGTGACAGACCAGCTCACCTCAGTAAGGAACGAGGCACGCGTGTTCAACGCCCATGAATTCCTCCGCCGAGGAGAGCTGGACGAGGCCGAACAAGCCGTCTGGCACATCGAATGGGAGTTCCCCTACGAGGCCATGAAGTCACACACAGGGATGCTGATGACAAAGATTTTTATCGCACGCAAAGAATATAACTACGCTCTCTGGCGTTGTGTTAGAATGATGAACGCGGCACAAAACAGCAGGCAAATGTCGGATATCATGCTCGTCCTGATAGAAATCTACGAGCTGACTGGCACCGCAAAAAAGGCACAGTCGCTTGCAGACAAGCTGCTCAAGGAGTATCCTTACAGCGAGGCCGCAGCAATACTGAAGCACAGGAGAAGACAATGAGGGTCATTCTTATCGCAGCCATAGTTGCGCGATTCGCTTTGTCCGGCGCACTCGCCGACGAAAACTCGTGGTTCGTCCCGCTGGGGCCGCCGCCCAAGGCGCAGCCAAGGAGGACCTCCGGGGGCGAGAGCTTCCCCCCCCTCCCCCTCCCAGCCAC
>CAZANS010000474.1:0-1998 GCA_964486565.1 uncultured Victivallales bacterium | reverse complement strand
CCGCAGACGTCAGCGCTCCCGCGCGGACGAACATCGTGGACGTGACCGGTCGCAGGGCCATGATCATAGCCGCCGCGACTGGGACCGAGCACGCAGTCAAAGATTGTCCGTTGATGATGTTCGGACGCTTTCGCGTCGGGACGAGCCAGACGTTTTCCAGGAAGAGGACGTTGGCCAGCAGCGCTTCAAGGACATTGACTGGGAGATGTTCACCACTCACTACCTAAAATTTGCCCAGCAAGGGGATGAACTTTTCCCCAAGCTAGCAGCGGTAAAACGACGTCTCGAGCCTCTAGGCAACAACGCCGTCAAGAGCCACCAACAGCTCCGCCTGGACAACGAGCTGTCCAAAGCCCTGTCCGCAGTGCTCCGATTCACTGGAGAAAACTTCGTGGACACAGGAGGCTACATCTCGCTCCCGCGGATCATGCAGCACTGCACCAAGGTACTCAAAAACGCGCAAGTGCCGTCTCTTTTCGCTTTCGCGATTCAGACGAACAACAAGCGCCGATTCGAAGTCAAGATGCAGCACTGCGAAGTGGCAGACGCAGAGGTCCCATGGGTCCGAGCTTGCCAAGGTCAGAGCAAGCAGATCAAGAAGAAGATCGACCCGAGCCTCGCCAATGACCAGCCCATTGAAAGGGCGTTGGACATGCCGGACCTCGCGGTCCATGGCACCACCATGAAGTCATGGTGTGCCATTAAGGAGACCGACGGCATGGTAGCAGGTCGACGCGGAGACATCCACTTCGCAACGGCGCTGCCTACCAATGACCTGGGCAGAAACACCCAGGTCAGCGGCCTCAAGAACGAGGACGTCTGGATCTTCTTGGACCTGGAAAAGGCCTGGAAGAACAAGCTTCCTATGACCCTTTCCACAAATGGAGTCCTTCTAGTTCCCGCTTCCGTGGAGAAACTAGACCTGTGGTATTTTCAGGCAGTGTACCACCGACCTACCAGAAAGGACCTCCTAACTGGTCAGCCGCTGTGCCACGAGCTCCAGTTGGAACTGGACCGAGCGAACCTCGGCGTGGCAGCTTGCCACGAAGAACCAGACGAGCTGGCTACCGCCGCTTCGATCGTAAAGAAAAAGATCACAGGTGCGTCCTCCTCTTCCGCTCCAGCGGAAGTCGAACAGCTAGCAGAGGCAGTTGCAAACCTAGAGCTAGCCGGCGACGATCTCCTAGCTAACGTGCCTGAGCCTCGCAAACACTACTGCGTGCGATGCAAGGCAGAGTATGACACGTTTGCTGAAGCCCAAGGCTGCGCCGCCTGGCACATTGAGGAGATAAAGCGCCAAGAAGACGCTTACGCGCCGGGCACCGCACTCATCGACGAAAATGGTGAGCGCGTAGAGCCAAGCGTTGAGGCCTTCGATGGAGCAAACTTCGAACGCGACGCTTCCGCGTCGGAGTCAAAGTCTCCCCCGCCTCAAAGGCACCAAAGGCCGACCCGCGACCAGTCCGTCCGCCGGGGTGGCCGTGTGAGGTTCCAAGAGGCTGCTGCGCCGACAGCACCTAACTTCCACCAGCTCTCGCAGGCATGGAACGCGCACCGGGAAGACCAGTGCAAGTGCTCCGCCTGCAACTACAGCCGGTGCTTTCCGTGCGCACATTGCGAAGTGGCAGTCTGCTTCGACTGCACCACTCGCGACGCCTCGCTGAAATGCAGGTGCACACGGGACCAGGTCACTCGCACCTTGGAGGACCTGATCGCCGCCAACAATCTGGAAGTCGAGACTCGCCCCTGGAGAGCTCCCAAGGCCAAGGTGGACAGGACGAACTCGTCGTTCCATCGACCGCCAGTGACAAGGGCCCGATCTCGCTCGAGCGAGAGGCCTCGGACCAAGTCGCAAGCCGAACAACTTGGCCTTCATGTGAAGGACAGTTTCCTACCGGGAGCGTCGTATTTCCGACCGATGTCGACAGCACAGTTGTTGGATCTCCGAAGGGCGACGCAGTCTACGAACAAGCCGATTCCAGACCCGGACAAGCCAGC
>CAZANS010000473.1:0-1999 GCA_964486565.1 uncultured Victivallales bacterium | reverse complement strand
CCAGATGTTCGTCAACTTCTCATTATGGTTGAGGAAGCCGAATTCGAGAAATTGGCGCGTGATCCAGAGGATCAGGAAAGCGAAGAAACGGACGAAGGCGTAGCAGATCGCGCCGTAGACCGTGGCCGTGACCGTGTAGAAGCCCATGCGCCAGGGCTTGGCGTAGACATAACTGAACGAGCGACTGATGGCATCGAAACAGTCGGAGTCTTCGTAGGCAATTGTGGGAAACATCAGGTTGAACCCGGCCAGGGCGCCGATGGCGATGACTGCCGTCAGGGCGGCCGCCATCAGAGCCAGCGGCAGAAAAAGCCCGACGGACAATTCGCCCACCACGGGGATATTGCCGATGAATCCGAGCAACACGACGAAGAGGCCGATGACGGCGATGATTCCCACGGGCGCGATCGGGGCGGTGAGAAAGCTATAGAATTTCCGCAGGCCAAACTGCATCGCCTCGGTAAGCCCAGGCTTTTCACCCTGGGCAAATTGCAGCGCGGCGATCCGGCAGATGGCGCCGCCGGCCAGCGACATCACCGCCAACGTGACGGTGAAGAAAATGATACTGTAGATGGTGTGGTACCGGAATGCCCAGAGCAGTGCGGTAAAACAGGCCGCGACATTTCGAGTGATACCGAGGATGTCGCCCTGGGCCAGTGACGTCAGAGCAGAATGGAACCGCCGGGCCCCGAAGTTCCAGAGTGTGGTGAAGACGCCGTCCCGCTCTTCGATGTCCGCGAAGGTACTGATGTAATTCTCGACGGGAAGGGCTCCGGAGGCGTACACATCGAGTTCTGTCATGCCGCTGGGTATGACGGCGACCGTCTCGTTGAAGTCCATCACCCGGCCCGTGACACAGATGGCGGTGAGGGCCAGAAAGGCCAGGATCAGCTTCGTGGGCTGGATCGACATGCGAAAGGCTCGAAAGACTCGGGGGAAAAGAAAGCTCCCGAAGGGCAATACGGGCTCTCTGTCCTCAACCATCTTGCTTCCCTTCAAAACTGGACTCCGCTTCATCCTTGCTTCAATACGTCGTGGATCTGATCCACATGTTACCCCGTGACCCAGGCGGCGTCTACAGGATTTCGCGCCGGACGCGGATTTCTAGAGCGCCGCTTCTGAGTCGTCGAAACCATCGTACAGGGCGTCCTCGGACTCCTCGTCGGGTTGGCTTGGGATTCTGTATTCGGCATCCAGCCAGGCTCCCAGATCGACGAGCTTGCATCGTTCCGAGCAGAAAGGAAACGACTGGTGTTGGCTGGATTTCGGATCGATGGAAAGCGCGAAAGGACGACGACAGGCTGGGCATCTGAACTGTGGCTTCGGCTGTGACTGTTCCGAGTTGGCCGATTTCTGGTATTTCATATGATTGTTCCGCAAACCCCCCAATTAGATGAATCGCCCCCTGGAAGCAGGGGTGTTCATCCAACCGCAGCGACCACACCCATATACAGCCCTACTCTGCCGAAAATGTTGGGCCTGATTCGGTCCCGTCCCGGATGTTGTGAACGTTACGGTTGCTCTTCGACACGCCCCTCTTCCACCATCCTGGCGGCGCCGCTCTTTCCCTCCTCGTCTGCCCGCTCCTCGGCCGGCTGAAAGAGCAGGCGGAGGGTCCCGGAGGGAAGTGTGCCCTCGGATCGGTCCTGGGCGGCGAGGCGGGCAGCTCCCAGTAGACCGGCCATGTGGGCGTCGTGGCCGCAAGCATGCATCACCCCGGGTACCGAGGAGACGTAGTCATGGTCTCCCTCTTCCTGGATCGGCAGAGCGTCCATGTCGGCTCGGAGAGCCACCACGGGCCCATCGCCGTTTTCCAACTCGCCGATCACCCCGGTGATTCCTACCTCCCGGCGTGTTCTATAACCCAGGTCCTGGAGGATTCCGGCGATCACGTCGGCCGTTCTGTGCTCCTGGAAGGCCAGTTCAGGGTGTCGATGAAAGTCCCGACGGAGGTCGGACAACTCCTGGGAAAGAAGACGAGCACGTTGGATATGGGTCA
>CAZANS010000472.1:0-2005 GCA_964486565.1 uncultured Victivallales bacterium | reverse complement strand
CAGGCGAAAATGGCATGAAAGAGCAAAGCCGCTGCGCGTCTTTCCTCTTTCATATGGCTCTTCCGGAGAATCTGTGGGTAGATTGAGAGCGGTTTGAGGGATTGGAGGTCAGGTTTTCTAAGGCATGGGAGGACAAGAAGAATGGATGGGGAGAAGAAGGAGCCCCGCCTCCGCATGGTGACGGGGCTGGCGGAAATTCTTCCCGCCATCACTTGGCTATCCCTTGTTGAGTTGCTCCTCAGCAGAGCCCAACTCCGTTTCACCAAGCATCGTGTAGTATACGGAAGATGAATTTGGAATAACACCAGTGCATCCTGTGCGACTTTCGGTTATGGATAGTGTTGCAAGACATCATCCCACCGGAGCCAGCACAGGATGCAACTGAAGACTATCCTCAATCGCGTCACGAATTACAAGTCGTTTGTGGTCGAAAAAGTGAATTGGGCCGAAGATTCCGAACAACTCGCCTTGGAAGTCACGATGAGGCCTCGGGCAAACGGGCGCCCGACCTGCTCCGAGTGTGGAGAAGTCCGGCCAGGCTACGACCGGGCCGCGGAGCCTCGTCGCTTCGAGTTTGTCCCCCTTTGGATGATCCCTGTCTTCTTCCTGTACCGTATGCGTCGCGTGGACTGTCCGACCTGTGGTGTGCGAGTCGAGCGAGTTCCCTGGGCCCAAGGCAAGAGCCCGATGACGACCGAGTACAAGTGGTTCCTTGCCCGCTGGGCTAGGCGGATGTGCTGGAAAGAGGTTTCCGAGACGTTTCGCGTGAGTTGGGATCGCGTCTATGATGCGGTAAAACATGCCGTTTCGTGGGGTTTGGAGCATCGCGATCTGGACGACATCAGAGCCATTGGAGTGGACGAAGTCCAGTGGCACAAAGGCCATAAGTATCAAACGGTGGTTTATCAATTGGACAAAGGCCAAAAGCGATTGCTCTGGATCGGACGGGATCGAAAGGCGAAAACGCTGCTTCGCTTCTTCCGCTTTCTCGGCAAAGCTCGCACGACCCGGCTTCAGTTCATTTGTAGCGACATGTGGCAGGCGTACTTGAAAGTGATCGCCAAGAAAGCACCCCGGGCTGTTCATGTCTTAGACCGTTTTCACATCGTGCAGCGAATCAACAAGGCCCTGGACAAAGTGCGTGCCGCCGAGGTCAAACAGCTGCTCGCCGACGGCTACGAACCGATCCTCAAGGGCGCTCGGTGGCTGCTCTTGAAACGTCCCGCGAACCAGACGAAAAGGCAGGCGGCAAAACTCAAGGAGATCCTTCAGTACAATTTGAAATCCGTGCGAAGCCATCTGATGAAGGAGGACTTCCAGCAATTCTGGGAGTACAGCAGCCCCGTCTGGGCTGGCAAGTTCCTCGACCAGTGGTGTACGCGAGCCATGCGCAGCCGAATCGACCCGATGAAGAAGGTTGCCCGCATGCTTCGCAACAAACGCGACCTCGTGTTGAACTGGTTCGTGGCCGAAGGCCGGCTCTCCAGCGGTATTGTCGAGGGCTTCAACAACAAGTTGAAACTGATCACCAGAAAATCGTACGGTTTCCGAACTCAAAAAGCCTACGAAACCGCCCTATATCACAACCTCGGCGCCCTCCCCGAACCATATCTCACCCACGAATTCTGCTGAGGAAGCGAAAAAAAGTTGCTTAGCGTTTTTGGCCGTGCTACTATCTGCCATGGTCGAGACGATTCCACTTTCCAAAAAGTCGGTAAACGCGCCCAAAGGGCCGTACCGAGAAAAGGTCTTTTGTCATAGGAACGCTCGACCATCGCTTTCTGAGCTTCCAAGGCCGCCGCCGAGTTCTTCCCCAGAAATCCAAGAAGTGCCCAAGTGTATTGTCTGGACACTCAGCTCGTTTTCATCCCCCCAGAGTCTCCTGGCCATAACTCCCACGCAAACTCTATCGCCATCGCCTGTCACTCCCCGACTCGGGATTACAGCGTCGTGCAACTCCCTTCTTTGGCACTCAACGAACACTGGCCGCCGAGAATCGACTCGT
>CAZANS010000471.1:0-2018 GCA_964486565.1 uncultured Victivallales bacterium | reverse complement strand
GGACGAGATTGCGCTGGGAGTTTTCCTGGCGATAATCGGCATGGCTTTTCTGCTGACCGGCAACAAGTTCGGGCTGACGATGCTTGGCGACGAGGTCGGCATGAACCTCCCGGCATCCTTTAAGATGATTGAGCTGCATGGCGACGGCATCAACATTGAGGATTTCGACCCGGCAACAGTATTCACTGCCTTAAAACCAGACGGCAGCAGGGTACAGTTCTTCAACTACTACGATGGGCACGAGCTCAAGCAACTTCCTTATGATCCATCCGATCTTGACCCTGCCACCGGGACATACCGCGGCCGACTTAAGGCAGGGCCGATTTTCAAATCTGTTGCAGCAGGGCTTTTCATGGTGATTGTCTTCGCCTTCTCCATCGGCTTCGGAGCGACTTTCGCAGAACCCTCGCTCACCGTGATGGGATCGGAAGTCGAGGAAACCACTGTGGGCGTTTTTAAAAGCCAGCATCTGGTAAGGTCTGTATCAATAGGTGTCGGCATAGGCTTGGTAATGGGAGTGGCCAGAATATTCTGGAACCTGCCTTTGCTATGGCTTCTGGCCCCACCATATCTGGCTCTGATACCACTGACACTCATCTCGGAAGAGGATTTTGTAGATATAGCATGGGATGCCGCAGGTGTGACCACAGGCCCTATTACAGTGCCTATTTTTCTGGCGATGGGGCTTGGGCTCAGCAACGCGACGGGGATGACTGATAGCTTCGGACTTCTGGCTTTGGCATCCGTGTATCCGATCCTCACAGTCCTGGCATCCGGCATTCTGCTCAGGGCACGAGAAAGACGGGCTCTTGAACGTCGTCCGGCATCGGGAGTTTCATGATGGGAATGGAGATTGTGAGAGAAAAGGCTGATTTGCTGGTCTGTGAGACACGACGAAGCAGATACGACTCCATGCTGGAGGCACTCGCCGGCATCGGCGCGCCGCGTGTGGAATGGAGGCAGGGAAGGGTTGTGCAGCTTCTCGAGCGGAGCCAGCCTCGATGGCTCCCCTTCCACAGGACTGCAAGACTTTTCGAGAGCCCTGCCGATGTCTTCAGCGCCATCCTGCCGCCAGGTGGCTCTGAAGAGGCACTTGAAGTGCTTTTCCCGGAAATCATTGACCCTCTCGACAATTCATCTTTTCAGTTATTGGACATTGAGATTATCCATGGAGGCCCTCCTTTGGCCATGCCGGACGGGAATAAGTCATCACGCAAAAGAACCCTGCCTCGTGGAGCCTTGTCGAACATGACCGAGATTGTAATAGTTGTCTCAAGAGGAAAGGGAAACGATGTCGCCGGAGCAGCTCTCGAGCGCGGGTTGTGCGTCCCAAGTGTTGATTTCGCTATCGGCGGGGGCATACGTGACAGGCTTGGGCTTATCCGCGTCGCTGTTCCGCCCGAGAAGGAGGTTGTCCGCCTGATTGTACCGGGGCATGATTCAGAAATCGCCGCCAAAATGCTGATCGACTCGCTCAGGCTTGACCAGCCCGGAAGAGGCTTCGTGTACGGACAGCCCGTTCGCGGAGCCATCCCGAGGACAAGGCTGCGGGTAGGCGAGCAAAGCCATGCCGCGACGATCGAGCAGGTTATCGGGGCAATTGACAACCTCCATGGGGGCACGGACTGGCGCCGTAGATTGTCCTGGCATGACGGCAAGCAATCAAAACTTGGCTACGGATTTCACAAAGCAGCCTGGGGGCTTTCTGTGGTATGCCCTGAGGAGTTGTCCAGGAAGATGCTGGATACGGCGATTGATGTTGGGGCAGGAGGTTCGATCAGCTTCCTGTCGAAAGTCCTGGTACAGCCCGACGACGGCAAAGCACTCCCTGAAATGTCGCGAAGCTCGCTGGTCCTGGCAAGCAGGAGCAAGGAAAACGTGACGGAAGCTTTGCTGTCTGCCGGCATAATCGAGTCAGGAGGACATCTGGAGATAACCCCCTGCTCATTCATACTCAAAGCAACTGGCGGCATCCTCGAGTGACTTCATCTCTACGATTGCGGATCCGAGGTCGCCTG
>CAZANS010000470.1:0-2021 GCA_964486565.1 uncultured Victivallales bacterium | reverse complement strand
TGGGTTTGGACTCGAGCACGCAGAGTCTGAGTGCGTTGGTGATAGACACCGCTGCAAAAGAGGTTGTCTACGAGAAGTCTGTAAATTTTGGTGCCGACCTCCCGGAGTACCGCAGCCCGAACGGTTTTCTGGAGAATGCCGACCCGCTTATACGCCATGCCGACCCGCTGATGTGGGTTGCAGCACTCGAGAAGCTGTTCGGCCTGATGAAGGAAGACGCTTTCGACTTCTCATGTGTCGAGTGCGTCAGCGGCTCGGGCCAGCAACACGGCAGCGTATATCTTAACGACAAGTTCAAGTCACTCTCCGGCTGGAGCGGCGATGACATCTGCGACTCCCTGTCAACTATGCTCTCCAGGCAGACATCGCCGATCTGGATGGACAGCTCCACGAGCGCGGAATGTCAGGAGATAGCGCAGGCTGTGGGCGGCAACAAGGTTGTCTGCGAGACAAGCGGTTCCATCCCGATCGAACGTTTCACAGGGCCTCAGATACGTAAGTTCTTCAAGGAGAGCCCGGAGGACTACTCGAGGACCGCGGTGATTCACCTTGTAAGCTCGTTCATGGCATCTGTCCTTGCAGGTCGGAGTCTGCCGATAGACTACGGCGACGGAGCAGGCATGAACCTGCTGAACCTAAAGACTCTGGACTGGGATGCCAAGCTGCTCGAAGCCACCGCTCCTTCACTGCGCGAAAAGCTTCCCCATGCTGCAAGCTCGAAGACCGTGGCAGGCAAAATCTGCGACTATTTCGTCAGAAAATACGGTTTCAGCCCGGATTGCCAGATAAACATCTGGTCGGGTGACAACCCCAACAGCCTCGTTGGGCTGGGTGGCAGCGAGAGCGGGACGGCAATAATAAGCCTCGGCACAAGCGACACATTCATGGCGGCATTCGACAAGCCCTTCACCGACCCCAACGGATACGGGCATGTCTTCTGCAATCCCGCCGGGGGCTTCATGTGCCTGATTTGCTTCAAGAACGGCTCGCTGGCCAGAGAAAACGTGAAGAAGGAGTTCGGCATGGACTGGACTCAGTTCGATGTCGAGGCATTCGTCAGGACTCCCGCCGGCAACAACGGCAACATGATGATCCCGTTCTATTTCCCTGAGACGACTCCACGTACCCTCTGCCCCCGAGTGGAGTTCCGCGGCCAGGAAGACTTCGTCGCGCGCAAATCGCCAGACAAGGCGGCAAGGGCTATAGTCGAGTCGCAGATGGCGAACATGAGGATCCACTCCGAATGGACGGGCCTGGCTCTCAAGAAAATTAAAGTCACCGGCGGCGCATCACGCTGCGACGAGATATGCCGCACGATCGCAAACATCTTCCAGGCACCTGTAGAGCGTTTCAGCGTCTCCAATTCCGCAGGCCTCGGCGCCGCTATGAGGGCTGCGAACGCCGCCACCGGCATGCCGCTCGCCGATCTGGCCGCGGGCTTCATCGCACCAGGACGGAACACCGTTTTCCAGCCCGTGCACGACAAGGCAGGCACATACAGCCGCTTCATCAACGATTTCAGAGGCTTTCTGGACCAGAAGAGCTAAAACAAAGGGGACATTCCGGTGAGCAGGACAAAATACTCGATGATCACGTTATCCAGCAGTTGATAAACGCATTGCCTCAAGAAACGATTACAGGCAACTTCATAGACGAATCCGAGCTGCAGAGGATTTTCAACACTGACGAGAAGACTATCGCTGATGCGGTTGATCAGCTTTGCCAGGACGGAACATTCTTCAGGGTGCACGGGCGCGGGCTGCTTGTCGTCCGCCAGCCGCATTTCGAGAAGGAGGGGTGCTGCTGGTCAAATACGCCTTCCAAAAGGTCGTGAAGATTGATTTCGAGTTCTGGTGGGATATGATCAACCATATCGCCGAGGCCCCCGTGCATATCTCGCCGCCAGGGAGAGGCAGAACGCCTTCGTCAATTCCCTCGAGCATCACTCCCTTCCGGTCTTGCAGAAATCATCCTAAATAAAGCAGTTGCCGCAGTGTGCCGTGGATCTATTCTTATTTTGA
>CAZANS010000469.1:0-2023 GCA_964486565.1 uncultured Victivallales bacterium | reverse complement strand
GGTTCTCAACTGATATGACTATGTCGTTGGACATGGCTTCAAAGAATGTAACTACTCGGGCTCTCTTTCACCATGAAGAGCATGAAGAACATGAAGTATGCCAGCCTCCGGCTGGTTTTTCCCTTTCCGCGCAGTTAGAGAACAAAACTTCTCAAGCCTTCTTCATGTCCTTCATGTTCTTCATGGTGCGATGTTAGTTGTTCGGCACGAAAAGAGAATCTATTCTTCCAGTCTTCCACGCTCATCCCTTGCCGCATCATGTAATCCGCTTGAGCCCCTCGAACAACAGCGTCCCTTGTGCGGCGGCCCGCTCCACCAGTCGCTTCTCGAAGCCGCCCTTGCAGAAGAGCGCATAGGTCACCTTGTAGCCGGCGAGGCGCCTGAACAGCCCTGCCCTGCGCGCCAACTCGTCGAGCACGGCAATTCCCATCTTACGCGCGGTCCACTTGCATTCGCCCAGGAGGACCGCTCCGCCCTTATGGTCAATGGCGGCCACGTCGAATTCCGCCTTCCTCGTCCACACCCGGCCAACGCGCTCCGGCACGAAGGGAAGATCGCCTGAATCCCCCAGAGCTATCACCGCCCGGCGGCAGACTTCTTCATAGCCCGTGCGCCCCACGTAAGCGTCAAAGCCTGCCCGGATGAGCCGCATCAGCCGCCCCAGCCTGTCTTGCTCAAGCAACGAACTGTTCGGCCTCAAGAACGTAAAGTGAAAGCGCAGGAACGAATCCGCGATTTCGTAACGGGTCGTGCGAGTATGCACCGTATCCTCGATATCCAGCGATACATCCCGCCGCAACAACCCGAGAAACAGCAGTGTCTGCAGGTACTTGCCAACATGAGGGAGCGCAATGCCGGACACTTCCGCGATCCCGCTCGGAGTCTTCATCCCTGTCCCTATGGCATCCAGCATACTTAAGTACGTCCGGGCCTCGGGAAGTTCGTCCTGGATGAGAAATGCCGGTTCCTGACGGAAAATCGTGGCTGGAGAAAGGATGACTTCCTCTATGTTTCGCAGCACGGGCCTTGCGTCGTTCCACATTTCCAGGTACTTCGGAACGCCGCCAATCACACTATACGTTTCCACGCGCTGTGCTGCGCTATACCGCGGCAGAAAGCTTTCCAGACAAGAAGGCTCGACGGCCTCAATCCGAATATCGGCCGTGGTCCGGCCATACAGGGCTCCGTTGGGAGCCAACAGCTCGTGGTGCATCATGTGATAGTTCGAGCCCGAAAGGATGAGCATCACACGCGATGCCTTCAAGTAATGATCCCAGGCCGCTTGCAGCAGTGAGGCGATTCCGGGCACGGACTCCAATACATAAGGCCACTCATCCAGCACCACCGCAATGCGTCGGTCCCGCGCCACCCGGGCCAACTCGCGGAAAGCGGCTTCCCAGGAGGAGAAAGAAAACTCCGGATCCGTCCCGCCAGTGAGCGGTTGCAGCGCCCGCGAAAAGCCGCCCAGCAGGATCTTCGACGAACTGCGGTACGCTACCCAATAAACCCCGGCTCCGTCGCCAGGCTTTCCACCAAGCCAATGCGTCAAGAGCGTGGTTTTCCCGATTCTGCGACGCCCATAAAGCGCCACAAACTGCGCTCCGGCCCTGCGCCACACGCCGTTCAAAAGCTCCAACTCTTTTTCCCGATTGACAAACATAAGTTACGTATACAGTATATTACTGGTGATGTAAATTATATCCACATGCCGTTCGGCGATTTTGAACGATCTTCAACGACTATACGGTATCAATAAACGTCCTCTCCGTTCGCGCAAACAGCAAAAGGCCGGAAACAAGCACGAGAAGTGAGATTGCGACGGATACACCATACTGCCCCAGGTCAAACCCGGGGGCGCCGAGAAATGCCATCCGATAAAACTGCACAATCGGACATACGGGATTAACCGCAAGTACCCACTGAAACCGCGCCGGAATCTCCGAGAGCGACATGAATAGCGGCAACGTGCCGAACAGATGCTGGTTCATCACAAATGTGCTGGCAGTTCCCTGCAGACATTGCG
>CAZANS010000468.1:0-2025 GCA_964486565.1 uncultured Victivallales bacterium | reverse complement strand
CACGGACGGGGCGGTTGGGAATCAGGTTGCGGATCTTGTCACCCTCACGGTCCACTTCTATCCCCATACTTGTAGCTGTTCTGCCTGTAAGACTTTGACGTACCCGTTTGCGGGATCTTTTTTAGGCGTTCGGGGTACTTCGGCATTCCCGGATACGGCCATTTGGTGGCGGTTAAATCTTCAAAGTATGCTTCTCGGCTAGAGCGGGCCGCAGTGCCGGGAACGCCGTCGTTGGCCGGGAAGCTTTGCTGCATCCTTCCCAGAGCCTCTATGGCCTTGTCCATCCCAAACAATTGGGCAGTCATTTTCTGTTCATGCGTCACGGAGGGGGCGAAGCCTAGCTCAAGAAGGTGCTTCTCTAGGGCAAGCAGTTGCTCTGCACTGGGTGGCTCTCGGCCTGCATGTTCCGGGTGCGGAGGCGTGGCCATCAGCTTGCGGATCTTGTCGCCTTCACGGTCCATGCCGGATACCCCTCCTCAATCTCAAAGTCGTAGGGATGCACATCCCGGTCGTTGTCGTACCACAAGAGGTCGAAGTCCATGCTACTCCTGCTCTGCTTGCTCTGCTTGCTGGCGACCCTGAGCTACGCGGATTGGGTACACGGGGATGTTTGCCTTGCCGGCCATGCTGGAAATGGCTTTCTCTTCCAAGAGCTTGCGGATCAACATTCCTTGGGGGTCGTCCTTTGCAAAGTCCGCCTTCAGCTTGTTGTGGGTGGCTTGGGTCCGCGCAAACTCACTCGGGCCTAGGCCGATGGCGAACTCACTCACGTAGCCGGGTCGGCCGGCCGCGTCGAAGCCGTAGCCCGACGCAGCCTCAAACCGACGCAACCGATCTGCTGGGGAATCCATCTATCGTCTCCTGTGTAACTATCTCATTCGTTCCATGCGGTGGTCTACGCCGCCACCCAGACGGCGGATCAACGCGTCTAGCTCAGTTTGGTTGCCTTGGGAGGCCATGGACGCGGTGTCGTTTCCTGGCGCATAGGATCCAAACCGCTGCTCATACTGCCGGCGGGCACGCTCGGTCAGCATTGCCTGGACATCGGCGGGGTCACGTCCGTGGCGGTCCAAGGCAGCCGGCGAAGGGGCCACCATCGCTGGGGCTCCGCCCATCAGCCCTGGTCCCTCGCCCATGTTGCCAACATTCCATCCCATAAGTATCTCCTATCGACTATTGCCCTTCTTCCTCGCCCTACGAATAGCAAGGTGGATCAAAGCTTTTCCTGCCAGGGAGAGATAAGGAAGCTTTCGCTTCTTAGCCTCTTCCGCCAACCAACGATCGATCTCATCTATGTTCTCCGCACACCAGTCGCAGCCTTTCTCATCCATGATCTTGGCACGCTTGTTACAAGAACAGGTGGGAGAAGCGACAATGCCGATCTTGGCTAGGAGGGCTTTCATCTCGGTGCCAGGGCCAGAGGCGGGAGGTTTTAGTAGCCCGCCGCTATGGCAGTCCCGCTCCACAATCCGCCCGTTTTCAACAAATCGCTCGCGGCATCCCATTAGTTCAGCACCGTTCCACCGTTATTGGTAATAGCGTTCGCTATGGCGAATCCGTTCTTGTCCAGCGTTCCGCCTGCATTCACAACAATGGCGCCGGTCCCAAAGGCGCTGATGTGCTCCGCCTTTGCCGTGCCGTCGTTGATTTCCGTGCCTCCGGAAAATGTGTTGCTGGCCGACAAGCCCAGCGTGCCCGAGCCATTCTTGGTGATCCCGTTACTGCCTGACACAACGCCGGAAATCGTCAGTTCGCCGCTGCCGGACAACGTCACGGCTGCGTCTAAGGCGACAGCGGAACTGATTGTGTGACCTGTCCCCGTGGTCGCAACAGTGCCAGTGAGACGCAGCGTGCCATTGTTGATGCTGCCAGACGCTACAGTAAATGCGACGTTGGCAAGAGTTTGTGACTGCCCGAAGATGTTGAGTGTTGTCGGCCCGATGCTTGAGCCGATCGTCACGGGTGTGGCAGGATTGATCCGGTCATCGTTGCCCACCGTCAGGCGGGCCGTGCCATTGACGATGT
>CAZANS010000467.1:0-2029 GCA_964486565.1 uncultured Victivallales bacterium | reverse complement strand
CCTGATCCTTCATCTTGGGATCAATCCGAACACATTTTTTGCGGGCATGCTTAGCAACGACATTATTTCCGGCCTGACAGACACGGCTTATTTCTCCTGGTATCTGGTCAATCCGGTGATGGTTGCGTATTTCGCAATCGTCCCCGACGCCCGGACACATGTGGGATTCTTCACTTCCTACCTGGCGATGTGGATGACGGGCGGGCTTCTCGCAGTGGCACTGCCGTCCATGGGTCCGATATACACACATCCGGAATGGTTCGAGGGACTTAGGATACCCATTGCACGCCATCTCCAGGAGAAGCTTCACGTGAGGTATCTGGACAGCCTGTGCAGCCCTGGGGCCTACCGGGTGTCCATATATGAGGGCATCGCGGCCTTCCCGAGCCTACACGTGGGGGTGATAGCGCTCTTCGCATTTTTTGTCTTTGAACTCAACAGGTGCCTGGGCTATGCGATGTTCGCATATCTTGCGTTGATACAGACCGGCTCGGTGCTTCTGGGGTGGCACTACGCGCTGGACGGATATTTCACTATCGGCTTGGCCTACGTGCTGTACAGGCTCGCAGGATTCAGGTTCAGGTCTAAAACACTTATCAATATCTGGAGCAAGTGATGGAGAATGGGAAATCAACAGTGGAAGTCCTCCCGGCATGGAAACGTACGGTGGCGTGCTCCTTCATGGCACAGGTTCTTTCAATACTCGGATTTTCCTTCGCCACTCCCTTTATGCCGTTCTTCATCAATGACCTTGGAATCAGCGAGCCTTCGGAGCAGGCGTGGTGGGCGGGCCTGACG
Source organism: uncultured Victivallales bacterium (assembly GCA_964486565.1). Lineage (GTDB taxonomy): Bacteria > Verrucomicrobiota > Lentisphaeria > Victivallales > JAADHT01 > JAFGFR01. Next base: position 1,231 of record CAZANS010000467.1, on the reverse strand, counting down.
CTCGGGGCGACAGGGGTTACTCTTGCAATTTTTGCCCCTGTATGGGGTTCACTTGCCGACCGTTTCGGGCGCAAATCAATGGTCCTAAGAAGCATGTTCGGCGGCGCGGTGGTACTGCTGCTGATGTCCTTTTCAAGGAATGTGAACGATCTGCTTGTCTGCAGGCTTCTGCAGGGGGTTTTCGCCGGGACGGTGTCTGCGAGTGTGGCGCTGGTCGCCAGCGTGACCCCCTCGCGCCACAGCGGCCTGGCTTTAGGGCTGATGCAGTCTGCGGTTTTCGTCGGCGCGGCTCTGGGGCCGCTCTGCGGGGGGGTGGTAGCCGATATTTATGGATACCGCGCGACCTTCAAGATCGGGGCTGCTGTCGTTCTTCTCGGGGGGATACTGGTATACTGGGGTACGGACGAGGAATTCACCCCCCCGGACAAGCAGGAATTACAGGCAGCGCAAACTCCATTTTTCTCATTGCTCTCGAACAGGGGTTTTCTGGTCGCCGTGATTATTCTTCTCGCCGTCAGGTTCGCAAACACCATCGTCAACCCCTCATTCCCCTTGGTCATCAGAGATATTGTCCAGAAAAAGGAACATTTGAACATCGCCGCCGGGGGGATCATGGCCATGGCCGGGCTTGCAGGTGCTTTTTCGGCCTGTCTGCTCGGCCATATCGGCGACCGGATTGGGCACCGCCGGATAGTGGTCATCTGCAGCTTACTGGCCGCAGTGACCGCCTCGGCGCATGCATTCGCCTATACAGTGACTTCGATGGCAATCGTACATCTGCTGTTCGGGTTTGTCATCGCCGGGACCATGCCGGCGGCGAACTCGCTTATAAGCGCCAACATTGATTCTCGTCACACCGGGAAGGCCTTCGGGCTGGCTTCGGCGATCAGCATGGCGGGGCTTGCCTTCGGGCCGTGGACCGGAGGCTTTCTGGCAAGCGTCCTGAACATACGCGCACCATTCATCGCAGCAGGCATATGCCAAATATTTGTGACTCTAATAGTAATATCCAGCGGAATCAACATCCGGACCAAGGCAGCTACAACTGTTATTCAAACCCGGAGATAATCAATTCGAACAATTTCAGATAACATCACCTCGAGGAAGTTAAAGTGGCACCATGCCGGAGGACGGACGACAGACGACGGAAATCATAAACTCAAAACCCTAAATCTCAAACAAATCCGAATATCGAAATTTATAATAAACCACAGTAAAAGCGGTGCTGAAA
>CAZANS010000466.1:0-2030 GCA_964486565.1 uncultured Victivallales bacterium | reverse complement strand
CTGGATACTGGTCACTGGATACTGGATGGGGAAGTCTTTTCTGGCATCAAGCATCAAGCATCCAGCATCCAGTATCGCTGCGCCGCCACCCGGACTTGTCGGTTTTCGGAAAATGGCACTACGCTTGGTTCGCTGCGCGGCAATCGCTGCTTCGCCAAGGAAATGACGCCGGGCAAACATGTGTTCGACGGCGGCATGCATGCCTACGCGGCCAAGAAGGAAGTTACACTATGGGCAGGCAAGGTCTACTACATCCGAGCTGAGTTGGGGGGTGTCCTGATCGTCATGCCGGATTGGCAGGCAGCACAGGAACTCAAGCGGTTCCGTCTGCCGCGCCGCCGCTAAGCATTTTCATTCTCTTCATCTATGGAAGAGAAGAAAAGGTCAGTAAGATCAGAGGCGGATGAGTTTATTTACACTACAGGGCTCCAACGTGTGAATCATGCGTTGAAAATGGCCCGCCATTTTCAATCGCATGGATTCGGTTGTTGTGCCGGGTCACTTCAACAGGGCGAAAAACGGGAGTCTGGCCGCGCCATTGTCGAAAGTGACGCCAGCATCGCAACCACTGGATTGTGCCGAGTGGGCGATGAGGATGTCTGCCAAGTCTGCCCTGTACCTCCGTCCATCGTTCAGGAGATGCTCTATAACCCCATCCGCCTCGAACTCGAACACCGGCATTTGCCGCATGTCCTGAATGGCGTCCAGTATCTCGGATCGCGACTTATCGTACGCGCTTTCCAGAACCCATATCGTCTCAAGCAGTACGAGTAAAGGGAAGAACAGACGATCACGATGCTCCTCGGCCTGCTTCAGGAGTTTGCGGGCTGTCTCAGCCTGCTTCTCATCGTCACGGACGAGGAACCGAACAACTACATTCGTATCGACTGCGATCACTGCTTGCGGCTCCCGATCCTCTCCGCTACAGCCGCCTTCATCTCCCCTACGCTTCTGTGCGGCTGTGCAGGGCTGTGGAGTCTGCCGAACACCTCGTCTACGGACTTCGTAACCGGCTTCAGCGATACCTCTGACTCTCCATGCACAACGAACGCAATGCGGTCGCCGGTGTGAAGGTGAAGCGACTCCCTTACCACCTTGGGGATCGTAACCTGCCCTTTGCTTGTCAATGTCGCCGTAACCATGCCTACTCCTCCTTACATTTCTACCATCCCTTACACTGTAGTAAGGCGCGCTCAGCGCGTCAATGCTTTTCGGGCACAACATCGCCTTGAGGCGCGCTGTCAAGCGTCGCCTCAAAGGCTTTGTTGGCCAGAGATCAGTCTGTCGTATTCTGCGTGAGTGCCAATCCAAACCCACAGAAAGCCGGTTGCGTCTGGCACTGCAAGGGCGCGGTGGTGAATTCAGACTCGAGCCGACCACAATTTGCCGGTCTTCTTGAAATGCAGGGATGGATGACGCCGATCACGTTTCAGCAGCGCAAAACTCTGATCTGCAACGGCCTGCGCCGCCGGCTGAAGTGAAGAGTAGCACCGCCAGAAACGTCACGTCGTCCGGTGCATCAGAGGGGTCTCGTGTCGCCGGAGTTTGCGTCCTTGAGGGCCTCATCGACCAAGAAGTCAAGCCCGCCGGCCTTGCTGTCACTCTCGACCTGAGCATCCCATTTCGCCCAGTCCTTCTCGACAATCCAGTCGCGAACTTGACAGAACTCCTCGCCGGGCAGGTGTTCAATGGCCTGCTCTATCTCTTGTACGCTTGTCATGGTGATAATCTACCTGTTCCCTCCGGGCGAGGCAATGCTTTTGTATCGCCGAAGGGGATGCAGGGGAGTTCTCCTGGCTATGGCTTTGAGCGCTCTAATCATGTATGCCCACCTGCAGTAGCCTCAAGGGCTGCTTCCGATGAGCCATGGTATACCAGCAGCATCCTGGCGTTCCAGTGGTTTCTTCCGGAGCAGTCGGGCATTGGGCACCGGCCTTGTCTTCAGCCGCGATCAAAAGGCCATGAAGATAATCCGCATCTACCCGGAGGTTCTCGACCAGTTCTCTTGCGCGAGGTACTGGAAGTCCGAC
>CAZANS010000465.1:0-2033 GCA_964486565.1 uncultured Victivallales bacterium | reverse complement strand
GGACAAGACGTCGCCGTGCTGACATTGACCCGTCCCTGCCAGCCGGGGCTCGGATCCACGGTCAACCGATCCAGAATCAGCGGAAGGTCGTCCACCGTTGCCGGCGGAGGCTCGTCCGTCAGATTGTGGTACTCAACCACCGTCGTGGAGCCCATGTTTTCGGACCCACTATCAGACCCGTTTTGATCGGTCAATCCGCTTTCTGACCCCGCATCGTTTTCATTATCGGGCTGAGAAGTTGCGTCGTCCCCGCTTCCCTGTGTTGTCGGAGGGGTCGCTTCCTCCTCCGGCTGCGTTTGCTCATCTTCAGGCGTCGGCGGCGCCTCAAGCAGGTTCATAACACTGTTAAACGCAGTGCCCGCGCCGCGGATGCTCATGACATAGTTGATAATGTCCCCGTCGAACTCCTCCTCCAGGTCCTCGCGGAGTCGATCGAGGTCTTGCAAGTTCAGATTGATGCGCGGACGGTTGTTGCCGGAGGTGTTCGTATCTTGCGCCCAGACGGTCAGATACGCCGCCACCCCGCGAAACAACTCCCCGTCTCCGTCATCCGGCGGAAACGACTCGTCGCTGTCATCCTCATTGGGCTCCAGGAACCCGTTTTGGTTGTAGTCCTCCCCGAAAACCACCCATCCCGTGAAACCCTTGACAAGGAGCAACTCCTCCACCGTCGAAAACGGGGCCCCGCGATTGCGATAGGGTGGATCGAGCAGCCCGTAATACTCGTCCGTGAAGCCGGCGGTCCGCCAACCGATCAGCGACGCCACTAGCGCCGGGATGTCAACCTCGATATCAGTGTCCGTGGGGATCACTTCCCGGAAGAGGCGCAAAAGTTGCGCCTCCGTGGCCGCATTCAAATCTAGTCGGGCACATTCGTCCGTGATGCCGTATCGAACGTCCTGAGGGTCGTCGAAGTTCGGCGCGACCAGGTTCACACGCAGCGTCGGCTCCGCTTGAGGATCGTATGTCCGCTGATCCGAGCGCCGTTGGAACGTCTGGCTGCCGTCGGCCTCATCCTCCGCCCCGTAAACCAGAAACGCGCGATGCAGCTCCTCGTTGTCGTACCACGAGGCAAGATCGCCGCTGTTGTCTCGCAGAATCACGATCGCGTGCTGCAAGCCCGCATCGGCCGCCATTCGGGCCTTGAACTGCTCTGCCTTTGCCTGGACCGTCTCAAAATGGGCTCGAACCATGAACGTGTAGCTTGCTGCCAGCAGCGCCAGCAACGCCACCATCACCAGCACCACAACCAGAATCAGCCCGCGACGTCCCCGGTCGAACGGCGGACGATGTCTCCGCTCAGCGTCCATCGCTGGCTCCCGTGCGCGACCGCTTCTGGGCGCGCATCAACCGCGAACCAAAGAACGCATCCGCCTGCGGCAGACGCACCATTACCGTATAGGCGTCCTGCGAGTACAGTTCAGGCTCGGAAGGCGTCAGATCCGAATCCTCGAACTCCTCTTCCTCTTTGTCTTCCTCCGGCGGCAGCAGCTCCGAGTAGCCCACGGTGATCTCCACCGCTTGCGGTAAGGAATTGCCCATCCCGCCCTCGGGCCCCTGCCCGATGTCCCACTTGTCCACCCAATCCACACCGTCGAAGTATCGAAACCGCACATACTTCAATTCCGGCGAGAGCAGATCCAGGTCCACCGACTCCTTGTCATCCTCGAACTGGGCCACCTGGTGGAACGTCTTGATCTCTCGCCTCACCAATCCCAACGGTTTGTCGGCCTCCACGCCATTCGGGTAGGTATGGGGCTCCTCGTCGTCGTAGGCCAGGTAGTACGACACCTGGCGAAGATCGCACTGCGCCGGCGGCACTTCGTCCTGAATGGACAGCCGCCGAAACACCTCCTTGTCGGGAATCACGACGGTCTGAATCGTAAGAACCCGGTCCGTCCCGGTGACGCCGGGGCCCAGGGAGGTCACAAAACCGTTGGCCCCACGCACCTCCTCGGCGATCTGATGCGCGATGATCTTGGCCAGGTAGGAGGAACTGATGGCCTTTTGACCACGGTCCCGCGTCCGCAGCG
>CAZANS010000464.1:0-2034 GCA_964486565.1 uncultured Victivallales bacterium | reverse complement strand
GCATCAACTGCCTCAGCCTCAGCAATCGCATTAGCCAAAGCAGCCCTTATCAAACTATACTCATCCTCCACGATTGTCATCTCGTCACTGGCGTTCGCACGCAACTTCGTGCTGTCAACCACCACACGACCCAGCCTACCCATCCCAAGACCATCAGCAGACGCAAACAAGGCAATCCAAGCCATATCCAGCAACTCACCTTGCTCTACACGTACGCTGCATAGAGTACGGTAACTCGGAGCATCACCGCGAGTCAGCAGCAAATACGGCAGACTCTCACGACAATTCCTCTCCAACTGACGAGAGGAACGAACACCAGTCGCATATCCATACACCAACACCTTTATGCACAGACGCGGATCATAAGCCGGCTGACCACGGCCAGCGGCACGCTCAATCCCCGACAGAGCCTCGTCAATCACCATATCCACAAAACGAGCTAGATGATCTTGAGGAACATCAACACAAGGATCATAACCAAGAAGCGACGGACTCAATTCACTGTACTCGCGGAATCCCATATCTAGCACCTGCACTATATGACTGTCTGACAGATATGGGTTCCACAGACAATTGCCAAATACCTCCACTTGAGATAGAATACTTTCACAGCCCCTTGGAATCGCGCCCCATCATTGCGTATGCCGGGCATGTGCCCGTTCTCGGAGGTGCGAGTCCTCTACGGTAAAGGGAGTCGGAACCGTTAAGCGGAGGCAAGGGCGTCACCGTGAGGTGGGGTCTGAAAGAAGCCCGAGCCACAGCCACGACCTGACGAACAGAAACCGGATAGTTAGTCTATAGGCGGTGGGTGAGCTGGCGCAAGGCAGTGAAACCCGTGACTCCCAAGACCGGCCTGTGGTATATCCGGCGGGTGCGGGGCGAAAGAACGAGTGCTTATCCCGGGAGGTCTGTCACCTTGCCCTTGGGCTACGGCTACAGCGATGCAGTCGGATGGGGTGGCAGAAGTCAGCCGAGGCCATAGTAGCCAGTGCAGTTGGCGAAGGGCCGAACATGATGACAAGGTGGCAGTTTGGACTTCGAAGATATGACTCAGCAGAAAACTGAACAACTCAGCCTCGACTTCAGCGATAGGGGTGAAACCCGGAAGCACTGGAGTAAAGGGCGGCTAGTGTCTTCGGCAGACAAACGAGGGGGGCGAACGCCTTCGGCGCCAGCTTTGGCGGAGGGTCTCATCGAAACGATGGTTTCAGGCAAATGCGCCGAAGCCGCGTATCGAAAGGTGGAGGCAAACAAGGGCACGCCCGGTGTTGATGGTATGCGGACGGAGGACCTCCGCCCGTATCTTAAGACGCACTGGCAACACCTGAAGCAGGAACTGTTGGACGGAAAGTATCGCCCCAAGCCCGTGAGACGGGTGGAGATACCGAAACCAGACGGTGGGATTCGGGAGCTGGGCATCCCGACTGTATTGGATAGATTCGTTCAGCAGATGATCTTGCAAACACTGGAACCACTGTACGACCCCACATTTTCTGCATCAAGCTACGGTTTCCGTCGTGGCAGGGGTGCCAAGATGGCGCTTGGAGCTGCACGGGACCACGTGGCGTCAGGGAACGGTTGGGTGGTGGACATCGACCTTGAGAAGTTCTTCGACCGCGTAAACCACGACATATTGATGAGCAGGTTGGCTCGGCGGATTGGCGACAAGCGGCTACTGAAGCTGACCCGCCTATATCTGCAGGCCGGTGTGATGCTCAACGGCGTCGTATTGGAGCGCTCAGAAGGCACTCCCCAAGGCGGCCCGCTCTCCCCGCTGCTGTCCAATATCCTGCTTGATGAGCTGGATAAGGAGCTTGAGCAGCGGGGCCACAAGTTCTGTCGGTACGCTGATGACTGCAACATCTACGTGAAGACGGAGCGAGCTGGGCAGCGCGTGATGGAATCGGTGACGGAGTTCCTGGAAACGAAGCTGCGGCTCAAGGTGAACCGCACAAAGAGTGCGGTCGGTAGGCCACACGCTCGCAAGTTTCTCGGACTTCGGATAGTACGAGGGGCAAAAGCAATAGTGAGCAT
>CAZANS010000463.1:0-2035 GCA_964486565.1 uncultured Victivallales bacterium | reverse complement strand
TTAGAGTGCCAGCCATAAGGCTGGCGATCCATTTGCGTTTCACGCCGGAACGCCGATATGACCGGCCCGCCACCTTCACTTTCCCGTTGTCTACAGTTTCTCGAGGTCATTTTGGAGTACCAGCCATCTCGCCGCACTGTCTGCCGCCCCTGCGCTTCCAACGCGGTTCACCCTGAAACCTGAAATACCCCATCCCTATCGCGCTTCTTGTCGGACTATCTTTCTCATGGCTGATTTTGTCATTCGGTCTGCCTTGCGGGTGATCCTGGCGATGAGACCGTGGTCTCTCTGAAGTTCAGGGAAGGATATTGTGTAGATTTTCCAGAAGCGCATAATGTCTGTCCAGGATACATGGGGTCGGGATGAGAACAGAAGCTGGGCCAGATCCTTCACCTGCCAGCGCACGCCGAACTGCGGCCCCATTATGACACGCTGCAGATCTATGGGCATGACAGTGAGGTCATCCTTGACGAACAGATGCACAAGGTAGAAGTCCTGGTGTGCGAATCTCGCGGAATGCATTCTGGCGGCGAGGGTTGCAATCTTCTCGACCAGCCTTCTGCGGGTCTGCGAATCGCAGCCTTCTGAAAGGATATCCGACGCGCGCCTGCTCTTGCCGATACCGAGCGTCATGTCCACGCTCCTGCCGTCCGCAAGAGCGCCCGCCGCAATGGGCTCCATCGTGTCAATCCCCTCTCGGTGAAATGCCAGGATTGAATCCCACTCATGCAATGCACAGTCCGGGAATACCGGTTTGAGGCTTAAGAGCCCCTTGAGCCTGTCCTTGAGAGGAAGCGGCTGGTAGCGCTTGACGAAAACCTCAACCAGCCCCTCCCCGCTTTTCAGCAGACTCCTCTCTGTGCCCCGGTACTTGAGCTGCTTCTTCACCGTCTCGCCCTCGACGGCCCAAAGGGATTCGGCGGCATCTATGCCGTTGTCGGCAAGCACACGCAGATATTTCTCGTTGACCAGCAGCCTGCCGCCATCAAGTTGTAGAACTTGTATCCCCATCCGGATCTACTTGTCCGTAATCTCAATGGTTACAGACAGATAACCGCTGTTGTCGCTGTAGGAATCCCACTCGAAAGGGCCCAGATAGAATACGCCGCTGCTATCTGCCCTGAACATCACATTTCTCCCAAGGGGAATGACATCCGAGCCGATCTTGCCGAGGAGCATGCCGGGATTCATGTCCCTCTGCCCCTTCAGTTTCCTGGTGACAACCTGCGGAGGGCGGAATCTGCGGTCGGTCGGCCCCCTTTCTCCTTTGTCTATTATCTCCTGCAGGCTGACGTTGTCGTAGCCGTCGGCATCCACGATCGGAAAGTTGCCACTTGCCCCGAAGCCCCAGAACCGGGTTGCCCGTATCCTTATAGTCTTGCCCGCCTGAACCTTTATCCATGTGTCTGTCCAGGGAGTGTCGGCGGGAACATCAACAGTCTTCACAAGATTGCCGATGGCATATCTTGGATCTTCCGGACAAAGCTCGTTGTACGGCATAGCCGAGAAACGCTTGTTGAGAAGCTTTCCAAGGTCCATCTCCGTGCCCGAGTCGGAAAATATCATAAGAGTTACCAGAGACTCCTCGCTCTCAGGATCAAAAATCCGTATGACGCTGTGATATACAAGCTGAAGATGCATGTCCCTCTGGTTGCTCTTGTTCTTGAGCGACGCCGCACGGCGCTTGAGATAAGTCAAGAATTCTGCCTCCCCAGCCCCGGGGCTCGAGGGGCGCGGGATGTTGAGCGAATATTGAAGCCTCCCCCTCAAAAGCAACAAAGGCCGGTAGTCCGGGTAAAGGTGATTGGCAAGCTTCACCATCGTCAGCCCTATCTTGTCCCCCCGGTCGGACGACAGCCTGTCCTGAGCTATGATCGTTGCCTCGGTCGCTATCGAGCGCTCATGGTTGAAAGGGGCGGCGCCCCCAACCTCCGCCTGCGCATAAATGCTGAGCGAGGGAGGAAATGCAACAATCAGCCACGACAGAGCACTGGCAAGAAGCGCCTGGATTCTTTTAAAAAACAACACTTTCACC
>CAZANS010000462.1:0-2037 GCA_964486565.1 uncultured Victivallales bacterium | reverse complement strand
ATCGTCAGAGAGATGGGAAGGAGATGGTTTCCATGACCCGAACGCTAATTATTTTCGTACTGAGCTGTGCGGTGATGGCCGGTGTTTCGATGACGGCCGAAACGGCTGTCGCCGATGATACGGCTCGTCAGCTTTCACTCACCGTCTATAACCATGATCTCGCGGTGGTGCGCGATGTTCGCACGTTACCGGTAGCGGCCGGCGAGGACTGGTTGCGGTTTACCGATGTTCCTGAGCGGATCGATCCGACGTCAGTTCACCTGAAATCGATTTCCGGCGGTCCCTTCGAAGTTCTGGAGCAGAACTACGTCTATGATCTGGTCAACCCCGATAAGGTGATGGATCGTTACATCGATCAGTTGATTCGGGTGACGGCCGAAGACGGCCGGTTGTTTGAAGGCACGCTGCTCAGTCACAGTGGTGGCCGAGTGGTTCTGCGCAATGACGACGACGACGGCAGTCTTTCGATTCTCAGTATGGATAAGATCAGCGATTTTGAGTTCCCGTCGCTGCCGGCCGGTCTGATTACCCGTCCGGCTCTGGAGTGGTTACTCAGCGCCAGGAAGAGCGGTCAGCGGGAAATGGAAGTGAGCTATATGACCAGCGGGCTCAGCTGGCATGCCGAGTATGTCGCCGTGGTTGACGCCAGGGATGCCGCCATGGGCCTTTCCGGCTGGGTCAGTCTCGATAACCGTTCAGGCGCCACTTACCGGGATGCGCAGCTTCAGCTCGTGGCGGGGGAACCACAGATTCTCAAGCGGCAGCCCGATCCGATGAGGCGGGGCGAGAAGAAGATGATGGCGTACGATGGCATGAATGCGACGCAGGGCTTCGAAGAGGAGACGTTCTTCGAGTATCATCTCTACACGCTGGGCCGGAACACGACCCTGAAGCAGAACGAAACCAAGCAGGTCTCGCTCTTTACACCCGCCGAGTGTGAAGTGATCAAACGCTACGAAACAAACCCGCAGCAGGACAACAATAAGGTACGGGTCGTGATCGAGGCGGTAAACAGCTCCGAGGCGGGGCTCGGGATGCCGCTGCCGGCCGGGAAGGTTCGCGTCTATAAACGTGATTCCCGGGAACGACTGCAGTTCATTGGTGAAGACAGAATTGATCATACACCGCAAGATGAAAAGGTAGTGATTCTGCTGGGCAAAGCGTTTGATCTGGTGGCGGAGAGAACTGAACTCGATTCACGCAAAATCGGTGACCGGACTCGGGAGCTGGATATCAAGATCGAGCTGCGAAATCGCAAAGACGCGGAAGCGGTGGAAATTGTGGTCCAGGAAGATTTGACATCAAACTGGCAGATCAAAGAAAGCAGCCACGAGTATGAAAAAATCAACTCCCGCCGCATCGAATTCAAGGTGCCCGTATCGGCGGGCGAGGTGGAGACGATTACTTATACGGTTCGCTACAACTGGTAGCGATTTCTAACAGGGAGACGATGGGTAAGGCATGGCGGAATTCAAGCTGACGGCGCCCTTCCGGCCCTTTGGTGATCAGCCTCAGGCGATCACTCAGATGGTGGAAGGGTTACGTCGTGGAGAGACAAAACAGACATTGCTTGGCGTGACCGGATCGGGAAAGACCTTCACCATCGCCAATCTGATTCAAGAGGTCCAGCGGCCGACACTGATCATCTCTCACAATAAAACCCTGGCGGCTCAGCTTTACGGTGAGTTCAAATCGTTCTTCCCTGAAAACGGCGTTGGCTTCTTCATCAGTTACTACGACTATTATCAACCGGAAGCCTACCTGCCCCATACCGATACGTTTATCGAAAAAGATGCCAGCATTAACGATGAGATCGATCGACTGCGCCTGCGGGCGACGGCACTGCTTCTCGAACGCCGGGACGTGGTGATCATTGCCAGCGTCTCCTGCATATATGGGCTGGGCGCGCCGGAAGATTTCAGGGCGCAGACGCTGATCCTGTCTACGGGCCAGGAGATCAGCCGCGAACAGATTCTGGAGCAGCTGGTCGGGATTCAGTACGAACGGAACGATGTTGTGCCCAAGCGCGGTGTTTTT
>CAZANS010000461.1:0-2040 GCA_964486565.1 uncultured Victivallales bacterium | reverse complement strand
TCACACGCTTCGTTCCCTGTAAGGAAGAGCGCGAAGGGCCGCGGCGTTCTCCCTGCTTCCGCAGCAGGCGTCGGCGCAGCGTCTCGAGGTCGTCGGCGAGCGGTGCCTCGAATGCGAGCATTTCGCCGGTGAACGGATGCTTGATCTCGAGTTTGAAGGCGTGCAGCGCAAGGCGGGGAGATGCCCGCGAGACGCCCGGCGGCGCGTACAGAGAATCGCCGAGAATCGGGTAGCCCTTCTCGTTCAGGTGAATGCGAACTTGATGAGTCCGGCCCGTCTCCAGGCGCGCCTCGACGAGCGATACGTTCCTGCCGAGGTGTTCGCGAAGCTTCAGGTGTGTCACGGCTTCCCGGGCACCATCTTCGTCCTCATCCACGGAGCTTCCGCGAAGGCCGTCGCCCCGATTGCGCACCAGCCGGGTTCGCACGGTGCAGGGTTTCTCAGGGAACCTGCCGTTCACCAGCGCCAGGTAGCCACGCTCCACCCGATGATGAAATAGGATCTCCTTGATGCGGTGCTGACACTCCTCGTCGAGTGCCACCATCATCAGGCCCGAGGTGGGTTCGTCGAGACGATGGACGGGAAAGGCCGCACCGATGAGATGCCGGACCACGCCGATGACGCTCTTGACGTCGCGTCGGCCTGGAGCGGAGACCGCCAGCATTCCGGGCGGTTTGTATACGATGACCATGTGCTCGTCGCGGTGGATGAAGGCGAGATCGCGGTTGGGGCGGATGCGTGGGGCATTCCGTTGCACGACTACGCGCGCGACATCCACCTCTCTCCCTCCATCCGCGGTCGGGATGCCGCAGTACATGACCTTGCCCGTGTCGAGGAGGTCGCGCGCTTCCCGGTTCGTAAGCTTCATCGCCCGCAGGAAGTCGATCAGGCGTGGTACCGCAGGCCGTTCCATGTCTACAGGGTCTCGCCAGTCTCGCGGCCGATTCGAATTGTGGAGATGTTTTTTCAAGGTCATGGTTGTACACCCTGCAGCGTGGCCAGCACAAGAGCCGTGGGTGTCTTGGCTCAACAGCAGGTTTCGGCATATCCATGCTTGTTAATTTGGCCGATGGGGCGCTGGCTTGCTGATGCCATATGCTGGAAAACCCCGTCCTGTGGGCTTCAACGGGCACCGTTTTTGGAGGATGGAAAGATTGTTGCCAATACACATCAAGACGCGTACATAGCTGTTTCCCATCGTTAGGGATCGCTCTATAACCGAAACCTCAGGAGGTCATCACATGGAAAACGGTACCGTCAAGTTTTACAATGCAGAGAAGGGTTTTGGATTCATCACGCCCGACAATGGCGGAAAAGATCTTTACGTGCACTCCACCGCCGTACAGAACGGGACGATCAAAGAAGGCGACAAGGTTGAGTTTGAGGTAGGCCAGGGTGACAAAGGTCCTCGCGCTGAAAATGTCAGCTGTAAATAACGAGGCCGTGGAACAATCCGCCCTTGGCGGATGTTCGAATCAAAAATCAAGCAGCAAAGAAAAACCCCACCTTTCGGCGGGGTTTTTCTTTGGGGTGGCTGATGGGCGATTTTAGAACTGCGTGAGGGGAGATGGCACTGGCGGTGTAACGTCCTATTTCATAGGGGTGCTCTGTTCCCCCGCCTTTCGTGGCGGGATGGCCAATGTTTTGACTGTTGTATTTGTAGCCTCCACAGCAATAATTGCCATTACAACCATATGAAATATATTAACATTTCAATGTCTTTGGTGTTTGTTCCATTGTAAGCTGACTTCGCGTTGAGTTTTCTGATTAGGAAATGACCCCCCATTCCTTCCCTGTTGAATATATAAAATCAATAATAACAATCAATTACGAAACCACCGCACTTGGCGCAAAACTTGCTGTTAATAGCGTCTGGAGCAGTTTCAGGCTCCAGGGCAACGGGGCGGTTATGAAATCCTTCCGGCTTACATTCATCTTGATCCTGCTCGCGGCGATGGCTGCGGCCTGCGGCGGTGGGTCCAGCGCAGTGACGAGTGGCATCGAAGAATTCAGCAGCGATGCTAACATCCCGCCGTTTGC
>CAZANS010000460.1:0-2043 GCA_964486565.1 uncultured Victivallales bacterium | reverse complement strand
CCGCGCCTGCGCTCCCAACGCGGTTCACGCGGAGTTTTGAAACTGGCTCTTTAGTTTTTTGGACATGCTTCAAAAGCGCTGCTGATCTGCCTGAGGCGGACACTCCGAAAGACGGCTTTGCCGTCGGCGGGCGGTGGTGCTGCTTTAGAGAGGTTGAACGGACTGCTTGTTTATCTGTCCGGGCTTGTCCGTTATGTCGGTATCCAAGACTACCACCTATTGAAATGGAGATGTTCTTTGAATAGGCGTTTTCTTGGTTCTGGTTGTGATTTGGGGTATCCGATGCTTATTACAGAAACTGGGACGACGTGTTCTGGGAGCGAGAGGGAATTTGTTATGTTTTCGATTCTTTCGGGACGGGGGTGAACGCCGAGCCAGCATGCGCCGAGTCCGAGCATAGAGGCGGCAAGGAGGATGTTTTGAATGGCTGCGCTGCAGTCCTGGAGCATGTAAGACAACTCCCCGGAGTGTGCGCGGCTCATATCCCCGCATACGACGATTCCCAGTGGTGCATCTGCAAGAAAGCCTCCATTGGGCAGAAAGGATGCGACCTTCGCGAGAATATCCTTCTGTGTGAGGACGATGAACTCGGGTGTCTTTTTGTCGCATGCCGTCGGCGCGGACATTGCCGCCGAGAGTATATCGCGTGTTATATCTTCGGGGACTTCCCGCTGGGAGTACCTTCTCACGCTCCTGCGGGCAAAAATGTGTTCTAGGTTCTCTGTGCTCATATTTGCCTTCATATTTTACGACCGATTGAAGTCAAGATTCCTCCGATACCCCGGCGCTGGAGAATGTCGCCATCTCGCGCATGATTTTCAGGCCGGCCTCGATGATGTTGAACGCCAGTGCCGCCCCAGTGCCCTCGCCGAGCCTCAACCCCAGATCGAGCAAAGGCCTCGCCTCGAGTGCTTTCATCACCGACGCATGCCCCGACTCGGCGGAAAGATGGCTGAAGAAGCAGTAGTCCCCGAATAGGTCAACGGAACTCCCGTGACCCTGAAGGATCGCCTTGGCGACGACCGCGGCGGCGGTTGAGATGAAGCCGTCAATAACCACAGGGACACCCTCCGCGGCGGCACCAAGGACAACACCGCAAATACCACCTATCTCGAAGCCCCCGACTGCAGAGAACTTGTCGATATCATCTCCGGAAAGGAGATCGCGGTTGATCTCCAACCCCCTCTTGACAACCTCGATCTTGCGGCTCAGCGTCGAGTCGTCAATCCCCGTCCCCCTGCCAACAACTTCTTCAGGCGGGATGCCCAAGAATACCGAATACAGCGCCGCAGAGGATGTGGTGTTGGCAATCCCCATGTCGCCTGTGCCCAGAAGGGTGGCACCTTCCCTGACAGCCTTCTGGGCGACTTCTATTCCGGTCTCGATGCTTGCGAGCGCCTGCTCCCTTGTCATGGCGGGACCACGGGCGAAGTTTTTTGTACCCGGCGCGATGCTTTTACAGAGAAAGGTGCAGCCCGGCGCGGATGGCAGGAGGCACGCGCCCGCAACTCCCATGTCAACAACCAAGAGAGAAGCGGCAACATGCCTAGCCAGGACATTTATCGCCGCGCCGCTATTTGCGAAATTCGCAACCATCTGGAGGGTCACGCTCTGCGGGAATGCGCTGACACCCTCCTCCGCCACCCCGTGATCCGCGGCGAAAGTCAGAATCGCGGTTCTTTCCATTGGAGCCTCGAGAGCGCGTCTGGCCGCGACGTATCTGACGGCGCATTCCTCCAGCATGCCGAGGCTCCCCCGGGGTTTGGTTAGCGAATCCAGTCTCTCTCTCGCCTCACGCGCGACGGCGGAATCCGCAGGACGTATCCTGCTAAGCGTTGTTCCAAGCAAACCCATAAGCCTCTCCAGTATTCGTTTCCAATCCATCGAACCCTCTATTCTAGCACCTGACGCGAAATTATCAAACTAAAGAGCCAGTATGCAAAACTCCGCGTGAGCCGCGTTGGGAGCGCCTCTGCCCCAACCCTTTTGGCGGCAGGCTCTTTTGGCGCGAATGCCACGCCGCCGCGGTCGGGACAGACTAGG
>CAZANS010000459.1:0-2055 GCA_964486565.1 uncultured Victivallales bacterium | reverse complement strand
CCCTTATCCTGTGCTCCATCTGCACCCTGTTTCCCGAGACGCGCTGTATATCCTGGACGACATGAGCGACGGAATCCACGGCGACGACTCCGAGGTAGTCGTTTTCGGACATGAGTTGCAGCACGGTGGCGGTGCCTTGGTTTGCGAGGTCCATTTTTGTCAGTCCTCCGTGTACGGGCATGGTCATGCTGCCGCTGCGGTCAAGGGCCACTACGACGGCAGTGCTGAATTTCCTGTGTTCCCTTCTGAGCTCAAGAGAAACTGGCAGGAGCTCCTCCACGGGGCCTCCGTAAAAGCCGCCCATTCCGAAGCTTTTCCTCCCTCCTGTGAGCATCAGCCCTCCCCCGAGATCTCTTACAAAATGTAGCAGGCTCTCCTGTCCGGCGTGTCCGATCTCCGAAGCGGAGACATTCTCCATAACCACTGCGTTGAAGGCGGAAAGAGCTTCCAAGGACCAGTCCATCTGGAGAGGGGGAGAGTTGTGCAGCTCAATTCCGGCGCCCCTGGCGAGGCGCAGCAGGTTCGAGTCTGGGTTTCCCACGTGGAGTATGGGCTTGGAGCCTCTGGCGTAGATAACGGCGCTGGCGGAGTTGTTTTCCGGCACTGGGTCGTCCTCCGTGGAGGAGATCTGGAGTTTGTATCTTGAGTTTCCGGCAGAGGTGATCCTGTCTCTGAAGAACAATTTTCTGACACCTTCCTCGAGTTGGACGGAAGCCGAGCTGATGATTGTGTTGCCCCTCGAGAGCTGCAGTGAGACTGTGGTTGCGGAGGGCACCAAGACCGTGGCTGAAAAAATGAAGGACTCGCCGGTCTCGACGTGGTCTGGCGTGCTGAATCCCATGACGGCGAGGTCTTTTCCCGGAGGGCGCTGCATGAGCCTGTAGTCTGCCGGGACGGGTGGAGGTGCGGCTAGGCCGGCAATGCCCACAGGGCTGGAAGAGGTGTATAGCCCGTCTGAAAGGATGACGATTTTCCCGTGGCGGTCAGAGGGTATGAGGGATTTCGCCAGAGAGACTGCATCGGCGATCCTCGACCCCTTGTTTCGGTAGTTGCCGAGGAACTCGCCGAATGGGCTGAAGTCGGGGAATTTCTCGATGAAGGTGTCTTCGGCGAATCCCACGACGGCTATCCTGTCCCTCTCGCCGCGCTGCTTCTCGATGAGCTTGATGATCTCGACCTGGCGCTTGTGGTCCTCCTGATGCAGAGAACTCGACCGGTCTGCGACAACCACGACCACTCCGCCTCTCTTGCTCAGGCAAAGCCTCGGCTGCGCCAGGGCCATCAGGATTGCTGCGAGAAAAAGAACTCTTATGGCATTGTGTATCTTGTCGGTGCTCCTGAATCTGTAGCAGACCCAAGCCGTCGGGAACGCCATCAGAAACCATGCAGGGAAAAGGAAGTCAATGTTCATGCCAAGCTCTCCCTATGTTTCACGATGGCGATATGTATGAGTGCGACTGCGAGTGCCGCGAGGAGGAAGATCCATGCCTCGTCGCGCCAAGCAGGTTTTGCCATGGCCTGCGCCACAGGCTGTTGTCCCCAGATACCCGAGGTTGAACTCAAAATATCTGATTCGTCCGGGGATATGAAGTTGGCCGAGATCACATTGGGGCTGGCACCTGGAGCTGACACCTCGAAAACTCCTTTTTTATCCGGGATGAATACCCATTTGTCCGCACGGGTGATGAATGCCCTGTCCTGCTCGGCCGCTTCGGGGTCGGCAGTCATTTTCTTGACTTTGATCTGCGTTTCCGTCCGGCCTGATCCGGCGAGAGGGGGCTCTGGCATGTTCATTGTGGCGGGATACCCGACGATGAGGTTTCGGGTGTTGAATCCCTGTCGTGCGTTTCTTGCCGCCCTGACAATATTGTGCATCATGATGGGCCATGCGGGGGTTTTCTGAACGTTTGACCTTTCTGGCATGAAGTTCATTGTGAAATGTCTGGGTCCTCTTTCGGACTCCTTTGGCGATTCTCCGAGTAGGGTTTGATTTCCCGCGCTGACGAGAGGGAGCAATGGTGGAGTTTCCTGCCCCTCCTGCTCTCTGTCCGCGGC
>CAZANS010000458.1:0-2064 GCA_964486565.1 uncultured Victivallales bacterium | reverse complement strand
CAGGATATGCAATGACATATAGATTGCGAACCAGTCCAGCAACATAAGCGACATCTGGAATCCATCGAAGAACAGCTACCCGCGTTCGACCGCATTTCGGCAGCGCGTGGGATTGCTGCCGAAATATCTGCTCAATAGCCTCTATTTGTGTTCCTTTCACCCATTCCGCCGACACTTGCATAATGAGATTGCTGATAGCTTCATTCGTCCCGCCTTCCGCGTATTTGCGTGCCGTCTCCACTGTTTCCAATTTTAAGAGATCCAGAAAAGGAGTTAATTGCGTCATCCATTCGAGGAAACCCTGGACTGTGAATGACGATATGGCCTGAAAATCTTCGATAATCCGCAGCAGCATTGCTTGGAGCCATCCAATGGCGGTGCCGGAGTTTTGCGAGAGTTCCACGAGTCGCTCGTCTAGCCCACTGATATCGGGGAAATCAAGGGCGCCAATTTGCGCAACAAGGGAATCAAGGTCGCCGGCAAGGGCATCGGGGCCGTGTTCGCTTGCCCACAGCGAGTTACTCATCCTCCGTCGAAAGGCAGCTGAACTCCCACTGTGTGGATGTAGTCTTGCGAGAGCGTATTTCACGTTCGCTACTTCTGTCTCTCCCTCGCTTATAGCGGAGAACACGAGGCTAAGCGGATCCGCCACATCTACACACTGATCTGATCTAGCAAACTGATCCTGAAGTTCCAGCCACCGCCCAGAGATTTGGTAATTTTCCTCATCAAGATCCACAATTCGCCCAGGTACTATCAACACCATGCCTTGTGCGAAATGCCCAGCTCTGCCAGCACGGCCTGCCGCATTCAGAAGTTCATGCGCTTCAAGCCGCTGTCTATCCCTTGCAGATTCGGCATGCGGGTCATACCTGTCGTCACCAGCGATGACGACTATCTCTGCAGGAAGATTCAGACCCTGAGCGAGAGTTGGTGTTGCGGCAAGAAGGTCAAGCCCAGAGTCTCTTAGAAATAATGATTCTATCAGCCTTCTCTCCTCGGCAAACAGAAGGGCGTGGTGCACTCCGGATGATGCCCCAACTTCATGGTAGAGGGATGATGCAGATCCACATTCAACAACTAGCTGTGCCCAAAGCGTATTCTCCTCATGACTCATAGGTTCGATATTTTGTGAACGCGAGTCCGCTTCGGCAACTACAGAGGATGTGGACTTAATATCATTGCAGAACACGAGAGTCTTCAGGCCATGTCTCGCATACGAACCAGCTAGCGATGCCGCAACTTGATTCCGATTAGGGGAAAGCCACCAACGATGATTATTGCGTCGTGTACCTCCAGCCGCAAGCAGCACATCTTCCCCTGCAAAAGCGGGGAGAAGTGCATAGTCACTTGGGACTGTCGTCCACCCATCTCTAAGGCAAAAGAATGCATAGGGTTTAACGAATAGGTTGCGCTTCAGTTCTGCTGACGGCCCTTGATTTGTCGATGTTCTGTAAGCTGTAGTCACCCGCCGATTAAGTGCATCGATGTCTGACCTCTTGTACACCACGCATCCACGAACTTGCCGGGTCGGCTTCCATCCGTCCAAAACGGGGAGACAACGTCTCTGCGTGATGCCTTGAATCCAGGTGGAGATATGCTCAACATTTCGGATCATCGCTGACATCAAAAGAAAGTCAGCCGTTGTAACGGCTTGAAACGCCTCAAGAAGACAGAACATGGCGTCCAGAGACCGTCTCGCATCCGATAGTTTCTCAGAGTGGACAATATGACATTCATCAAAGACAAAAAGGCCTACGTCGGAAAACTTCTCCGGAAAGAGACTCAGCATAGTGAGGCAGGCTTCTGGTGTGCAAACAGTTATTCCTGGGAGTTCATCATTGCTGGACGTCAAGTCATCGGTGACACGGCGCGCACGATTGCCGAATAGAGTTTTCATGCGCTCCATGACCTGAAACTCCAAAGCGTGAGTGGGGGCAATAAACACAGCGCGACGACCTGCTAAGACATGCGCCGCTATCTTGAGTTCGGCGAGGGATGTCTTTCCTGACCCCGTGGGGAGCCCAAGCACGGCAGACGTCCCTGTGTCCAGAAATCCATCCG
>CAZANS010000457.1:0-2072 GCA_964486565.1 uncultured Victivallales bacterium | reverse complement strand
ACCGTAGTGGAAGAAGGTGTGGAAGTCTCAGTGACGGACGCCGGTTCTGGAATCCCGCCGGCAGATAGGGAAGCTCTCTTTGCACCATTTGTAAGAGGCAAGACAAAAAAGCCTGCGGGATCAAAGGGCGCAGGACTCGGCTTGGCGATATCGAAAAAGATCGTCGAAGCTCATGGCGGGTCGATGTGGGTCGATGGCAAACCGAACGAAGGCGCGGTGTTTACATTTCGACTACATCTTCAACCAGAGATTGAAAGGTGAAAACGATGACTAGGGATCAACTGGTAGAGTCCGCTGCAAGGCTGAAATCGCCATCCACCGATGCTCTTGCCGAATACACCCGACGGCGCGATGAAATGGCTTCCCTGGTTATTCAGTCGATGGCCAATCGGTTGGACCGAATCGATGTCGAGAATCATCCGTGCCGAACGCGAACGCGATCGGTTGATTGAAGAACTGCAGTCTGCGATGGATCGAATCGAAACTTTGCAGGGGATACTTTCGATTTGTTCGAAATGCAAGAAGATCAGGAACGAAGATGGTAGCTGGACGCAGGTGGAGTCCTACGTGAAGCAGCGATCCAAGGCGGAGTTCAGCCATGGCTTATGTGGGGACTGCGCAGCAAAACTTTACCCGGATATTGACCTATCCAAGGATTGAGCGGTTCTTTCTGGTGGCTATCGCCCGCAACCGCAATTGATGTGAGGTACGGTTGCCTGCGACAGGTTGATCTCTCTGATGCGCTCCGCCCGCTTTGGTCCACAATCGATACAATCGAAAAACTTCTCGATATCCCATTCACTCTGAAACGGCGTGCGTAAAAGTGTGAAGGCTCGTACGTCGATCTCAGCCGAAAGCAGAAGACTCGTGGCGCGTTCGAAGTCGCCGAGGCTCATCCTCTTGTTCAATCTGGGAAGTACTGCGGGATCCACTGTCTCCAGACCCATCGCCACCTGAAGCTTCGGGGCAAAACGCCGCTGGGCAGACCTGCTGAGACAGATTCTCGACCTCATCCCCAACTGCACCCGGCACCGGCGGTGCGCGCACGGCTAACAGCGAGACAGCGCAAGACGGTACGTGACCTGATCGCTGAACTCGAAGGAGGATAGTCATCTGGCCAAGAACCTGAACGCCAAGAGTGCTGAAAAACTCATCACCAGCCTACGGGAGGCAGTCCAGATAAATCGCGGCGAAAGACAAGCAGCGAGACGCCGCAAGGTGTACGTGACGGCGCGAGATGTTGCGGTGGATCCGCCGAAGGAATATCGCGCATCCAAGGTGCAGGTGATCCGCAAGCGACTCGGTCTATCACAGTCTGTTTTTGCGACCACTTTGAACGTGAGCCCCGCCACCGTGCGAGCGTGGGAGCAAGGTGTGCGAGTGCCCGACGGTCCTTCGCGACGCCTGTTGGAGATCGCGGACCGGCACCCCGAGATTCTGCTGGAGAATCTGAGCTAGGCAGCGGTTCGGTGAGTGAGCCAGTACTACCGCATCAAGATCGGCCTACACAGGGGCTATAACCCAAAGAACACGGCTAAGAGCATTTTTTTGCGCTACGGGGTTTGAACTGTCGCTCCGCAGCCGGCACCCTCCCTTCATGTGCGGTTCCTTGCCAGGCACTCCCGTCCCTTGCCCGTAATCCGATATCGCTGGTTCTTGCTTCTCGGGGTACCAATTAGGGTCATTTCCAGACAGCCAAGGCGCAACAGCCGGCTAATCGCCCTCCTGAAATTCCCGGCTCGGCTGTCATAACCCAACAAGTGAAGCATGTCCGGCGCGCTGCGTGGCTTCACGGAACAGGTCTCGAGCAGTTGTCGCTCGATGTCAGTCATGGGCCTCATCATGGGCCTCATCATGGGCCTCATCATGAGCCTCATCATGGACCTCATCATGGACCTCATCATGGACCCTGACAACATTGGAATCAAACCCGCGCGGCGTGGCCAATCGCGCGGTGTTTGCCGCTGCGGCTGGACTCAACGGAAGCGTTACGGAGAACATGTCACCGTCTTCAAATACCGCCCCCCCCCCCGCACCGGGCGCATAGTGGGGCAGATACTGGTTCACTCGAC
>CAZANS010000456.1:0-2076 GCA_964486565.1 uncultured Victivallales bacterium | reverse complement strand
CCGAGGAAGTTGTTCCTTCCGAGGGCGCACGGGCGGATTCCGTTTTCCATGAGATTGTTGTCCATTGGGAGTTCCGGATATTCCACGAACAGGACAAGTCCGTTCCAGTGCTCCCTCATCGAATTCATCGCTGCGGCCTGCGCGTCATCATGGTATTCTTTCTCGGAGTCCTCCTTCATTTCAGCGAGCGCCTTCCTCAATCTTGTGTCGTACTGCAGGAAAGGTTCGCTTCCTTTCGGATATTTTACCCTTTCATTGTTGATCCTGTAGAGTTCCGCTATTCCGGCAAGCCATTCCTCTGCCCATCCACGGAGCTCCGGGTCATCGGGGAACTTTTTCTGGATATTTATGAAGTCGCGACGAACGTGAGCCCAGCAGTATGCGAGAAGAGCCAGCCCGTATTTTGCCAGGACCTTGTAGGCGGAATATCTGTCCACGTTCAGTTTTTTCATGTTCGCCCCGGCAAGTGCGACCGGCATCTTCCCGAGCCTCATCTTTTCCGCATCCCCGATGCTCAGGCCGAAAAGCGTTTTGAGCGGGACGGACGCGGCTCTCGTTGGGTCGAGGACAAACGCCACTATCTTTTCCGACCTGAAGGCCCACATGTACCAGAGCTTCCCGTATTCTTCCAGGAACATGCGCCAGCGGGTCTCGTCCGCGTGCCAGCGTCCTTCCAGCCTCAAATCCGACAGCAGCAGTTCGTAGAGGGGCTTCAGGAG
The DNA here is from genome assembly GCA_964486565.1 of uncultured Victivallales bacterium. Lineage (GTDB taxonomy): Bacteria > Verrucomicrobiota > Lentisphaeria > Victivallales > JAADHT01 > JAFGFR01. The sequence continues at coordinate 1,357 of CAZANS010000456.1, read as the reverse complement.
GTCGAACCATATCTTTTCAAGTCCGTTGAAAACCATTCCCGACTTGATGTCCAGCCCGGACTGGACCATCTCGAACAGCTGCCTGTTGACCGGCATGTGCCCCATGTATTTCGAGATGAGGATGTCTGTCCATATCTCTTCAGAATATTTCCCTTTCGGGATGATCTGGGCAGCTGGCGGAGCCATGATGATGGTCGGCTGTCCGTCGCATTCGCATGCCTTCCCATATGCCTTGCGGATCAGTTTTTTCAGGATATACCTCTTCTCCACGGAAACCTGATAGGACACCGAGTCCATCAACGGTTTATCGGTTGACGGCAGCCCGCATTTCTTGCACATCAGCTCCGCCGCAGACGCTTCCAGCACGACCTCGATAACGGGAAGATTCGATGGAATTTTTCTTCCGTTCCCGGCATGTCCGGGCATCGCGCCGCGCGGTCTCTTCTCTTTGTCAGGCATACATTGGAACTCCTGAATAGCGGCCGCTTCGCAGGTCGCGATGACAACGGTGTTTTCCAAGTCTATGTCCTCAATCTTCAGCTTCTCGCTTTTAAGTCCGAAAAGCATTGACGCGAACTTCTCCGCCCTGGCCTTCTCTCTGCGCAGCTCGGAGCCGAGTTTCCCGCAGGCCGTTTCCAACCTCCAGCATCTTTCCCGTTCCACCTTCAGCTCATCCTCGAGCGAGGCAATTCGCATGTTCCGCTTTTCAAACTCCATTGACGCATCCGCAAAGATACGGCGCAGCTGTTCGTTCTCGAGCTGAAGCCGTTCAAGTTCTACCTCCGCATGATTTTTCTGAGCACTGTCTATGGTTGTACTCCTGTTTTTTTGCCTTTCGTCAGATGGCGTTCCTTCAGCGCCTCATAGTTGATCCGGCTGATTTCCTGCAGAATAGTTTTCACTTCCTTATACCGCCGGCTCATTTGTCCAGCCTCACCCACCGCGCCCGGTGGAAGATAAAGCATCGTGGTTTTCCCTCCATCCTTGGTTGAAAGGTAGTATTTCTTGTGCTTTTTCCCTTTGTTGCAGACACAGTTCTTTCCGCACTTGAGGTATCTGACAATCACCGATCCTATCAGCATGTCAAGGGTTTCATTCAACCGCCTTCTCATCTCCTTTTTCATTCTCACGTCCATCACCATCCTCCTTATTAAAATGGGCAGCTTCTATGCTGACCATATCATAGCGCAAGCAAGCACATGTGTCAAGGGGGTTTTTAAAAAATTATCGTTTTTTTTTGGGGGGGGGGCTTGAAAAACTAATTAGGCAGGTTAAGTTGACAAGTAGTTTAAAGAAAATTTACAATAAATGCAGGTTAGTGAATTGGAAATTGATGATTTATTAAAATTCGAGTCTA
>CAZANS010000455.1:0-2084 GCA_964486565.1 uncultured Victivallales bacterium | reverse complement strand
GCCGAGACGCCAACCGTTGCTTTGAAGAAAATTGAGAGCACAAACAGCGTGATCCCGAGGGGTATAAGAACCAGGATCCCGGAGATGAGTCGTCGCGCTATCCGAGCTCGCAGTGTCTTACGACGTTCATCTGTCTCTTCGGTCTTCATGTCGACCTCCCACATCTTCATCCCGACAATTCTGGGGACATCCATACTTAATCGTCCCAAGCTTCTGCTGAAGCGCGGCTGTGTGGCGCTGGATTGTTCAGCCGTTGTCGTCTGGCGGGAATAGCTTGTCGATGTTGGTTTCGTAGACCTTGCGCAGGATGTCGTCGGGCAGGTTGAGGCCGCGATAGGCGCCGTAGATGTTGTTGGCCTTCTTGTCGGCGTGCGGTGAGCCTTTGGCGCCCATGTAGAAGTGATAGGTATCCTTCTCGAGCACGTCGCGGCAGGCGCGCGGGCAAATAGGGTCATCCATTAGAAGGTCGTTTGTCAACAGGCACAACTTCCCTGGTCGCAGTTCGTGTCTCAACTACGTAACCTTGCTCGGTTCCGCGACGTTCTTCGTGGAATGCGCATCCATGACTTCATTGCTGGTTTGCGTCGCTTGACGCGCTCCAGTCATCCATATGGCTTAAGGCATTGGGAGGAGTCGTTTCCGATCTCCGTCCCGCCCTTGACTGCTCGCAGTCCCAGAAAATCTTTGGTGCCCAACTCGTGTTCAAGCGTCGTCCTGCACAACTATTGCGTGCTAGCACGAACAGGTCTATGGCTATCGCCTCATTCAAGAAACCAAAAGAGCGATTCCAAACCCAGGTGACTCACGGCTGAGGCGCATCATCGGAAAAACGTGCCGCCTGCGGTATGGCGAGGGCTGGGACAGCCGCCAATCAGGTCTAGTGGTTTCTAACCAACCCCAATACGGGCTCGCTGTCCCAGCCAAAATCATCCAAAGGCTTTGTCAACGTCGAAGTCCACTTCGTCTCGCAGCATGTAGTAACTCGCTCGCGCCAGCTTGTGCGCGACGGCTTTCAACGCAATCGGGCGTTTGGTCTTCGACGCCTTCCTTTGGTACCATTTGTTGATTGTCGGGTCATAGCGATTGGCAAAGTTCGCCGCTTCGATGAAAGCCCACGCCAGGTACTTGTTGCCATTTTTCCGATTCCCTTGCCCCTTGCGCTTGGCGTTGCTCACACGCTCGCTCGTCACGCACCGCGCGTAGGACGAATAATCGCCTACGGCAGCAAATCGCTCAATGGCGCCGGTCTCCAACAATATAGTCAATCCCAGTATCTTCCCTATGCCACGTACCGTCAGCAGACGTTCGAAGCCTTTCCACGAGCTGCCCTCCTCAAGAACCCGTTTCTCGATCATCCCAATCTGGTCCTTCAGGCAGGCCATAATCGCCAGGTTGCTCTTAATCGCCAATCCCACATCGTCCGGAAAGCCCATCCCATCGATGTCCTCGCCGGACTGGCGCTTGATGGCGTTGCCGCTTACCTTGGTCCCGCTGTTGCGCATGATAATATTCTGCGCACCCAACAAGTTCGATGTGTTCATGCGCACGAGTTGACTGCGTTTGCGCAACAAGTCACGGACCGGTCGCTTCTCCTTGGGGTAGATGTAGCCCTCGGGCAAGATGCCCAATCGCAACATAAGCGCCAACCATTGTGCATCCGACTCGTCGTCCCCATGCTTGAGCCCCGAGTACTGTTGAATGGCCGTCGTGTTCGCCAGATGAACACGGTGGCCGGCGTCCATAAGCCCATCCACCAGCCAATACCAGTTGTAGGTCGACTCCACCACCACGCCAGCCAGCCGGTCTTCAAAAGGCTCCAACGCCCGAACCAACTTGGGTAACTCGTTGCGCAGTCGCTTACGATACCGAACCTTGTCCTCCTCGTCGATCACAACCACCACGGAATTACTGGAATGTAGGTCGATTCCTGCGTAATACTTCCCGTTCATCTTGGCTCCTCCTTAGGCTGTGCCCAGTTGTGCAGAAGCAACCAGTGTACGGCCTGAGGGCGGAGCCTTCTAGATGATTATCAGGTCTAACATTCCTACATTTCACCCTCTACGGCCCGCACGGCCCGGCTGATG
>CAZANS010000454.1:0-2084 GCA_964486565.1 uncultured Victivallales bacterium | reverse complement strand
AAGGGACATACCAAATGTCAGCGAGGAGCTTCTTCACAACCTCAACGGCGACGGTATAATAAGGCTTGGGGCAGAGGTCAGGGCCGGGGATATCCTTGTCGGCAAGATCACACCGAAGTCCGAGACCGAGCTTGCCCCTGAGGAAAGGCTTCTCAGGGCAATATTTGGAGAGAAGGCCGCGGATGTCAAGGATTCGAGCCTGATCGTGAGCAGCGGGAAAGGCGGGTTTGTCATGGACGTCAGGGTAGAGTATTCCACCGACCCAAACCGGCAGGTCCTGACAAAGTCAGAGCTGAGAAGGCAGATCAAGCAGGCCAAGGACAACTGCAAGGCGGAGACCTCGCAGTTGACCGAGCAGATGGCTGATGAGTTCTTTGCCGTCATCCACGGGGTGAAACTGCCATGCCCGATCTACGACGGAGGCTCATCGAAGGACAAGGCGATCCTCATATCCTCAAACCGCAAGGTGACCAGGAGCTCCATCATGAAGCTCGCCGCAAAGTTCAAGGACTTCGTCATGGACGACTGCCCGGTGAAGACGCAGATTCAGGAGATCATCACAAAATATACACCTAAATTCACGGATGCCGAAAAAGATCGTGAAGAGTTCATCACCTCTCTTGAGAGCGGAGAGGGCAACGATCCCAAGATCGTCCGGAAGGTCAAGGTATATGTGGCCTCCAAGAGAAAGGTGCAGGTCGGCGACAAGATGGCTGGCCGCCACGGCAACAAGGGAATAGTCGCGAAAATCGTCCCCGAGGAGGATATGCCATTCCTTGCAGACGGCACTCCTGTTGACATCGTTCTGAATCCTCTCGGGGTTCCCAGCCGCATGAATGTCGGGCAGGTCCTCGAGACTCACCTAGGATGGGCCGCAAAGATGCTCGGAATCAAAATGGCCACACCTGTATTCGACGGTATAAGCGAGAAGACCATCGTGGAGTACATGAGGCAGGCCAACAGTTTGGATGCCGCGGAGTCCGGCAAGAAATACAATTGGGGCTTCGCCAAGAAAGGCAAGGAAGAGTTCTTTGACGGCAAAACCGACCTTTACGACGGCAGGACCGGTGAGAAATTCGACCAGAGGGTGCTCGTCGGATCAATCTATATGCTCAAACTCGACCACCTCGTGGTGAACAAGCTTCACGCCAGGGCTGTGGGCCCATATTCGCTGGTGACTCAGCAGCCTCTCGGCGGCAAGGCGCAGCATGGCGGCCAGAGGTTCGGGGAGATGGAGGTGTGGGCCCTCGAGGCATATGGTGTCGCATATACACTGCAGGAAATGCTGACCGTCAAGAGTGACGATGTCAACGGCAGAGCCAGGATATACGAGTCAATCGTGAAGGGCCAGAACATCCTCGAGTCCGGAAGGCCGGAGTCGTTCAATGTTCTTATGAAGGAAATGCAAAGTCTCGGTATAGATGTCAGATTGGTCAACAAGTAGTTTGTGCTGAAATACACACGGAGGTTTTAACGTGCTCGACAATAATTTTGCCTACAGGGAGCTTCTCGGACAGGACGAGAGCGAGTCGTTCGGGGCTGTCACTATAAACGTGGCGTCTCCAGATGTCGTACGCTCTTGGAGTCACGGGGAGATTAAGAACCCCGAGACAATTAACTACCGAAGCTTCAAGCCCGAGAAGGGCGGCCTCTTCTGCGAGAGGATATTCGGCCCCACAAAGGACTGGGAGTGCAACTGCGGGAAGTACAAGAGGGTCAAGCACAAGGGGGTCGTGTGCGACCGTTGCGGGGTCGAGGTGACCCAGTCGCGTGTCAGACGCGAGAGAATGGGCCATATCGAGCTCGCCGTGCCGGTATCGCACATATGGTTCTTCAAGTGCATGCCCAGCAGGATAGGGCTTATGCTGGATATCACAGCTCGTGCGCTCGAACGCATAGTCTATTATGAGGACTGGGCGGTCGTTGACCCCGGGGACACCCCTCTTGCGCTCGGGCAGTCTCTGAACGAGATTGAGTATCTCGAGGCAGTTGAGAGCTATGGGGACTCATTCAAGGCGGACATGGGGGCTTCGGCCGTGTGGACGTTGCTCGAGAAGATTGACCTGAAGGCGCTGATGCTGGAT
>CAZANS010000453.1:0-2088 GCA_964486565.1 uncultured Victivallales bacterium | reverse complement strand
GGTTTCCGTCTCAACTTCTCATAGACATCCCCCTTTCACGAGCTTCTTGGCGCAAACCGGGTGGCCCAGGGGGATTGCTCCCCCCGGGCTCCCACAGATCCGTACGTGCTCGCATTAGAGCATACGGTTCCTCGGAACCATGATTACTACGTGCTTCCTGGGTGGTAGATCTTCGGCAAGGGGAGCGGATACCGCTTCTCCAGCCGTGCGAACTTCTCCCAGGTCATTTTGCGTTCACGGTTGCGGCGGTCGAGCCACTTACGCCAGGCTCTTCGTACCTCGTGGCGAAAGTTGCGCAGCATTCGGCCGTTGCCGGTCACACCGTAATAGGCGTAGTGGCCGCGGACCTTCTGGCACAACTTCTGCCACTGCTCGTGTACCGACCGATGCCGGTAGTCGCGACACCACTGGTAGATCGACTGGATAGCCCGCGTCAGCCGCCCCGAGATCGTCTTCTTCTTCACCGTCCAGTTGCCCTTGCGCGACTTGCCCCAATAATGGGTGAAGCCGAGCAGGTCAAACGTGTCCGGTTTCGATCGGCCGTCGCGTTCACGACCGGAGTGGGACGGGTGTCGGAAGTCGACCAGCCGCGTCTTCTTCGGGTGAACCGACAGCCCGTATTCGGCGAACCGTTCGGGCAGCATCTCCATCACTTGGAGCGCCGCGTCACGGTTCGAGAACACGATGACGAAGTCGTCCGCGAACCGAATCAGCTTGGCGCTGCCCGGCAAACGCGGTTTGACGGTTTCCTCGAACCACATGTCCAGTACGTAGTGCAGGTAGATGTTCGCAAGTACGGGTGAAATCACCCCGCCCTGCGGACTTCCGGAATCCGGGTAACTGACGTTCCCGTTCTCCATCACCCCTGCCTTCAACCATTTGCCGATCAGGCGTCGCACCACGCCGTCACGTATCCTGCGGCCGACGAGATCCCGAAGATGGGCGTGATCCAGGGTGTCGAAGAACTTTCGCAAATCGACCTCCAGAATCCAGCCGCCACCGATCCGCATCGCTTCCTTCCAAAGCGTGTCCATCGCATCGTGCGGTGAGCGCTTAGGGCGAAACCCGTACGACCCGTCGTGGAAGTCTTGCTCGTAGATCGACTCCAAGAGCATCACGACGGCGCGTTGGAGCACCTTGTCCTCGAACGTCGGGATACCGATCGGACGAGTCTCCGTGCCCGAGCCCTTCGGAATGTGCTTCCGTCGGACCGGCGGAGCCCGATAGGTCCCCGATTTCGCTCGCTGGAGGAGACTCTGAAGGTTTTCCTCCAGGCTCTCCCCGTACTCCTTCGCCGTCTGGCCGTCGATGCCCGGGGCCCCACTCTTGCGAGTTAGGCGAAAGGCCTCTTTCAGCCAGTCGATGTCGATCAGGTGGTTCAGTGACGTAAAACCCAACTCCGGCGACTGCTCGGCCAGCCCCGCTATCCGTCGCCGTTTCGTTGACACATCCGCGTTTCTCAGATTGCTGTGCATCTGGCGTGTTTCCCGATGATGGTCCATGATCCCGACGTCTCGCTTCCCTCCCCCGGGTCCGTTCAGGAGGTACGTTCCCCGGATTCCTCGGTACTATCAAGACGCTGTGACTCCCTGATGCCCGTCTCGCTTCTCTTCGTTGCCTTCGATCCGCGATACCACGGCGGCACACGGCCTCGATTTCGCTCCCCACACCGCCGTGTGCGTTCGATGCGTGGGGCCCGGAGCTTGTTGACCCGGCCACTCCAGCCCGGGATAATCCCCATGGAAACATCAGGGTCTCCCAAGTTCCCGTGGAGCCTCCTTTGTCCGTTTGCTCATGCTCACGCGACCCCGGCCGGACAGGTATCTCTGACCATGGCGAGACACCCGTGCTGCCCCCGCTCATTCAACGACGAAGGCTCCGACGACAGTACTGTCGAGGCTCAGTTGCATGGCTTCCGAACTCGCTGTCTACGCTTCGTGGTGCAGGTTACCCATACCCCACGCAAGACTCGCTCCCGGCTGCTGGTCAGGCTCTACCGGACGGGACTTCCACCCGCAAAGGCTCCGCTGAAAGGTTTCCGTCTCAACTTCTCATAGACATCCCCCTTTCACGAGCTTCTTGGCGCAA
>CAZANS010000452.1:0-2089 GCA_964486565.1 uncultured Victivallales bacterium | reverse complement strand
CCCGAGCCCCCCGATAGTGTCGCTGACAGGATAACCGCTACTTGTCAATGACGAATACGCAGGTCGGTGCGAAAAGGTTGGGCATGCATCTGGCCAGAAGGTTGGACTTCTCTCCGAAGGGTATTTCCTCACGGATCTTGAAACCCATCAGGGTGCAGAGATCCCTGAAATCCCGGATAGTGGCAAGATGAGTGTTCTGTGTGTTGTACCAGGAGTCAGGCAGAGCCTTAGTCACCGGCATTTTTCCCCTGAGCACGAGCTGCAGGCGAGCCTCGACGCAGCCTATATTCAGGAAGCTGACCAGTCCTGTTCGCCCGATGCGCATCATCTCGCGGATGAGGTTGTCAGGACGCTTCACCGCCTGGATCGTCTGGCTAAGGACCACGTAGTCGAAGGATTTGTCGAGGAACTCCCCCATGCCGTCGTTAAGATCCTTGTGGAGCACCGGTACTCCTGCCTTGACACATTCCAGAATCTTGGACTGCGAAAGCTCGACCCCGCAAGCGTAAATATTCTTCTCCATCTTGAGCAGCCGCAGCAGGCTGCCGTCGCCGCATCCCAGGTCCAGCACTGAGGATCCCTCGGAGATGAAATCGGCGATTATAAGAAGGTCCTGTCGGGCCTCAAGCTTCTTTCTTATCGTGTCAGGCATTGGAGGCTCCCTTCTTGGTCAATGCTTGACGGCTGGCCAGGAATCCGGATATCAGCTCCCCGAGCGTTCTGGCCTCAAGCAGGAATGCGTCGTGCCCGTACTCCGAGTCTATATTGCAGTAGGACACCTCTACATTGTTGTTGCGCAGTGCCTTGACTATCTCCTGGGATGCCTGCGGCGGGAAAAGCCAGTCGCTGGAGAAAGATATGACCAGGAATGCCGCCTTAACCTTGGCCAGTGCCTTTGTCAGGTCCCCGTCCCCCGACTCCGAGAGGTCGAAATAGTCCATCGCCCGGGTGATGTAGAGGTAGGAGTTCGCATCAAAACGCTCGACAAACCTCTGTCCCTGATAGTCCAGGTAGCTCTCGACCTGAAAGTTCCTGCTGAAATCGAAGGAGTACTTGTCGCTCTCCTGAAGACGCCTGCCGAACTTCTTGTCCATGGACTTGTCGCTCAGATAGGTGATATGCCCGACCATTCGGGCTATCGCAAGGCCCTGCTCGGGCACATCAGAACCGTAGTCGCCGCCCTTCCACTTGGGGTCGCTCATGATCGCCTGCCGCCCCACCCAGTCGAAGGCTATGCTCTGGGGCGACAGCTTCGATGTCGTGGCTATGGGGATAACACTTCCGACTGCGTCAGGATAGTTCACCGCCCAGCACAACGCCTGCATACCTCCCATCGAGCCGCCGCTGGCCGCCAGCCACTTTTCTATCCCCAGATGCTGCATGAGCCGATGCTGGGCACGCACCATGTCTGCCATTGTGACGCAGGGGAAGCTCATGCCATAGGGCTTGCCGGTCTTGGGGTTGATCGAGGATGGCCCGGTGGTCCCTTGGCAGCCGCCGATTACATTGCTACAGACTATGAAGTACTTATCGGAGTCGAAGGCCTTGCCTGCGCCTACCATGTCGTCCCACCAGCCGGGTTTCTTGTCGCTTACTCGGTGGTATCCCGAGACATGGGCATCCCCTGTCAGGGCGTGCAAAATCAGTATGGCGTTGTCTTTCGCGTCGTTCAGATTGCCGTATGTCTCGTAACGGATATTTACAGGGGCAAGCACCTGACCGCAGTCCAGCGTCAGCCCGTCACCGTCAACGCCGAAGGTTAAATCAAATGGTTCAACTGTCTCAGATTTTTCCCGCTTGGCTCCCATAGGCTTAAAAACTCCTCTAGTATATCTTCCTCGCCATCGTCATGGCCATATCCGCCTAGCACCCCCCGAACAACTCCGGATAATCTAAGGCACGCAACAGGCCCTTTCAATCCCCGATAGGCATTACACCGACAAATATATCCTGAATTTCACAGCATGGTTTGTTTTTCTTGAAAAACGGTATAGTCTAGAGCAGGATTAGCCACGATATTACAGTATTATGGTTTTTGGACTTGTTGTCAAAGTCAAAGCGCAACTAAAAAAGTTGCGCACTCCAGAGC
>CAZANS010000451.1:0-2094 GCA_964486565.1 uncultured Victivallales bacterium | reverse complement strand
GACGAATGTCGGGAGCGAAGCGGCACCCCGAAGGGTTAAATCTCAAAAATTCTTCAAACCAAAAAAGTGAAAGCTCAGTTAGTCTTAAAGCTTTGTATACAAATATGTTAACTGCCATTTTTGAGATTTAACTGCTTCATTTAGGCTAATTCCCCTCACTTACGGGCTCATGATTATGGGCGGCGATCGGCAAGAGCGAGGCTTCATCTGAAGCTTCTCTCACAGCAGTGTCTCAAAATCATAGAGTCATAAGTCTGATGTCTTCTTTTTTCCAGTGAAGGCTGCTGCGAGCATACCGAGCTCGAAGAGGAAGATGAGCGGGATTGCGACGATGATCATCGTGAGCGGGTCTGGCGGGGTGAGGAATGCAGCGACGACGAACGCGCCTACATAAAAATACAGACGTGCTTTCCTGAGGGTCCTCACTTCTATGATTCCCAGTCGGCATAGAATGACCATTGCCAGCGGCAGCTCGAACACTATGCCTCCGCCGACAAGCCAGTAGAACATGAACGACACCAGCTCCCTGAGCGTCCAGTAGTTCTCGACGGATTCGAGCCCCATCCTGACTGCCAGCGACAATACCGGGCCGGCGATAAGATGCGCACAGTACATCCCGGCAACAAATGCCAGAGAGCCCGTGAAGCATATCCATACAAAGGCCTTGTTCTCGCTTTCCTCGAGCCCGGACGAGACGAATGACCAGATAAAATACAGCACGAAGGGGCTGGCGACCACCAGCCCCCCGAGCAAGGAGACCTTGAGCTTTATCATCACGCCGTCGAAGGGACTGGTCATTATGGTCTTGACTACGAATTCCGGATTTGCGGCCTGCGCCGCCTCGACCGGGAGAAGGATGAAACGCATTATCTCGTCAGTGTAGCCAAGGGATATACCCGTCGTCACGACAAGGACAACAAGTATCTTGAAAAGCGTCCAGCGCAGCTCCTCTAGATGCTCCCACAAACTCATGTTTTTCTCGTATCTGGCCATCAGAATTGCCTCTTTGCGAACATCGTCCTTATTCCTTCTCGATTATCTCGAGTTTGATCTCGTCTGAGTTGCCTCTTAGCTCAGGCGCGTACATGGCGGCGGCGGTGGTCGGCAATGCGCTGAATTTGCCCGGTATCTCCGCGCGCATTCGGTAGCTCATGCTGTGTTTCCCGCGCGCAAGGCTCCTGACAAAGAAGCATACCTTCTCGTCGCGGAACTCCACATAGGCGCCCATCTCGTTCCCGGTGTATCCGCTTCGCAGGTCCACCGGCTCGAAACCGGCGGCCTTCATGTCCTCGAAAACTATATACTCGTAGTCGTTTTTGCTCTCGATCAGCAGCTCAATCTCCACGAGGTCTCCACTTATTACTGTTGCGAGGTTCGCAAGCGGTATCCTTTTGTAGCGTTCGACCTTCTGGTCAAGCGCCTGCCCTCGGTCCCCTTGCACCTTCACGGACTTGTCGTCACGCTCGAGTTTGTAGTACGCACGGTCAACACGGATCTCCAGGCCAGCCCTGCCGATAAAATCCTCCAGGCTGAAATAGCTCAGGTATGAGTTGAAATACACCGGCCCGGTGCCCCGTCGCCTGACCTCGACCTCCCTCCTGCCCTCGGGGACCTCCGCGCCTGAAAGAACAAGACGGTTGTCGAAGGAGAAAAGGTTGTCCTTGCCTATACGCTCGCTCTTCACAACCTTGCCGTCAAGCAATATCTCGACCGTCATGTCAGGGGCAGACTCGCCGCTGGCAACGATGAAGGCGGCAAGAGCTTCCACACACAAGGCAGTGTCGCGAGTCGAGTTCCAGTACGTCGCGTGCTTCCTGTTGTTAACCAAGTACTTGGCAAGCCACGATGCATTCCTGCCCATCGGGTCGGTATGGCTCAAAAGCTTCAGATAGTACGCCATCGCCTCGTACTCGCTGCCGTACCACCTCCACCAGAAGCCGTCGTTGCCGAGATTAAGATACGCCGTCTGGTTCTCCTCGTCAACGACAAGATGCTGCTCAATGTTGCGTATGACCATATCCCGCATCTCCACCAGACTTGCCTTGGCCGCGCCAACTGCGGACAGCGACTCACGGTGCAGACCCAAACCCAGCG
>CAZANS010000450.1:0-2096 GCA_964486565.1 uncultured Victivallales bacterium | reverse complement strand
CCACCGACCACCGACCACCGACCACCGACCACCGCCCCATCCCCTTCCCATGAAAAAACTCCAAAAAAAACGCCATACAGCCCTTGACTTCGCCCACCGCCGGGGTAAATTGATAAAGTTTTACAGATTCATAAAAGCATAAACCGGCGGATATGATGGACAGGGACGACGGATTGAATGATGCCCGGCAGTGCCTTATTAGGTCTGCGGGCTGGACGACGCAGGACGTTGGCCTCGGCAGGATAGTCGGGGAGGTCCTGGCTGTTGTCTATCTCAATGAGTTCCCCTCGTCGCTGGACGACATCGGCGATTCCTTGGGCCTGAGCAAGGCCGCTGTGAGTATAGCGACGCGTCAGCTTGACAAATACGGCCTGCTGAAGCGTGTGAGGAATCAGGGCGACCGCAAGACCTACTACCGAGTGACTGATCATTTTGCGGCGGCACTCCAGCACGGGATACTCGAGATGGTGCGCGCGAAGCTCCAGGGGGCGAAGGAGGTGCTTGACCAGGCGGATAGGCATCTCGAGGGTGCCGGGGACTCGGCGGAGAAGAACTTTATCTCTGGCCAGATCAAAAGGGCCCGCGGCATTCGCGACCGTACAGACAAGCTTTTGAACAACCCCCTGATGAGGTTTCTGCGCTAGTTTTCTCCATGGGGGTAGGGAAGGAGTCTGCGGGTCGGCGGCGGCTCGCAGAAACAGGTTTTTTTGAGGCCGCGTGCTAAAAAGTCGCTGTGTAAGTGACGGGGCGGAGCGCGCCCGGACACAGGTTTCACCCGGGGGGGTAGATTAAAATATGACGACTAAAAGCGATATAAACAAATTTATAGACATGAACCGGACAAAGTCCCTCTGGTTCGTAAAACGCGATTACTATCCCTCAACCGACTCGGAATATAAGGATATACTTGAAAAGATCGCTTGCCACGGTGATTTGCCCACCTTCCAAAAGGCAAGAGAGTTTCAGAAATGGCTGTCACAGAATTCCAGAAAAAAATCTGCCGTTTAATAGCTGACTCCCGCAAACAGCAGGGAGCAAGCTACATCGCCGGAGGAGTCTCGCTTAACACGCTTGCTTCCGGGACGCGTATTTCGCATGATATTGATATTTTCAACGATACGCTGGACGCTTTGCATTATGGCTGGGATAATGACCGGAAGCTGCTTGCCGGAAACGGATACAACATATCAGTCGTGAGGGAGAGGGAAAGCTTTGTCGAGGCTGTGGTCTCAAAAGATGACAACAGTGTCGTTCTTCAATGGACACGCGACAGCGCCTTCCGTTTCTTCCCTCTTGTGGAGCATGTTGATTTCGGGCTTACACTGCATCCGGTTGATCTGGCAACAAATAAATGCCTTGCTCTTGTCGGACGGCTCGAAGTCAGAGATTGGATTGATATGATCACCTGTCATAAGAATATCCAGCATCTCGGACTGCTCGCCTGGGCCGCATGCGGAAAGGATCCAGGATTCTCCCCGGCTTTCATTGTTGCCCAGGCAGGCAGAACCGCCCACTACTCGGAAGTCGAGCTCGATATGCTTGTATTCGACGGGGACCCACCTGAATTCAAAGACTTGAACTCAACATGGAAAAATGCCCTGGACGAAGCCGGAAAACTTGTTCAACTCCTTGATGCCAGGGAAGCCGGCAAATGCCTTCTGAGGCAAACCGGCGAACTGCTGAACGGGACTTTTCCTGAAATCAAAGACAATCTCAAAACAGGAAACCTACATTTCCATTCAGGTTCCATCTGCGGCGCGTTCCCACATATTGTCAGACACAATGGCTCTATACGGAGGTAAGGAAGGAAGACAGAAAACGGTAATCAGTAATCAGTGATCAGTAATCGGTTAAATCTTTAAATCTTTAAATCATTAAATCCGTGCCTCATTGGGTTCATTAGTTACATTGATGTCATTCGTTTCATTCGGGAAAGGAAGGAAGAAGGTTTAAACCACTAACTAGCACTGATTGAACACTAAAAATCAATACAGAAGACTTTACCACAGAGACACGGAGGTACGGAGAAATAAAGAACACAGAGATCGTGTGGATTTGCCATGCCGTGTCCGGCAAGTCAAATTCACCCGATGGGT
>CAZANS010000449.1:0-2097 GCA_964486565.1 uncultured Victivallales bacterium | reverse complement strand
CTCTGCCTCCGCAATACCCCTGGCCTTCTCACGGACCAGGCTCACCAGCTTGCCCGAGTTCTCCTGCGCTATGCCCAGCCGCGCATGCACCATGGGACCGCAACGTGTGTCGGAAACAAACCACTCGCCGTTGATCTGCTCCGGAAAATCTATGGCCCCAACGGGACAGATATGAACGCATACGCCGCAACCCTCACACGATATCGGGTCGATCTCGAACGTCGCCTCGCCTGCCTGGTCGCCATGCATCTTGACCGCATCGAACCGGCACCGCGCAAGGCACGCGCCGCACGCGACACAGTCTTCCTGCCTGACAACAGCCGTTCTGCCGCCGCTGAACTCGCCGCGTTCCCTTATTTCCGGCGCAAGAATGAGATGAAGATCCGCGGCGTCAACATCGCAGTCGGCCAGCACTTTCCGTTCGGCAAGCGATGCGAAAGATGCGACGATGCTTGTTTTGCCCGTACCCCCCTTGCCGCTTATGACCACTATCTCCTTCATGCCCGCTCCAGGATTCCTGATATCTGCGACATCACCGCTCTGAACACCCCGCCATACTCCGGAACCGCTTCGACTATGGGTTCACCCCTGGAATAGGCCTGGGCAATTCTCCTGTCATCCGGTATCTCGGCAAGAACGGAAATGCCATGCTCAACGCAGTAACTGCTCACCCTATCGTCCCCGATGCCGACCCTGTTGACAACCACGCCGAATGGGAGCGACAGCGCCCCAACCATGTCAACCGCCAGTTTCAGATCGTGCAACCCGAACGGCGTCGGCTCCGTCACCAGCACAACGTAGTCAGCCCCCTTCACCGCCTCGATAACCGGGCACGATGTGCCCGGCGGTGCGTCAATGATCACCAGGCCACGGTTATCCGCCTCTTTCTTCACCGCACGGATAAGGGGTGGCGCCATCGCTTCCCCGATTCTGAGCAGACCACGGATGAATCGAAGGTCACCTGCCGCGCCACGCTCAACAACACCCACTTCCCGACCGGTTTCAGAGATGGCGCCCCTGGGGCATACCAGGGAACAGCCGCCGCAACCATGGCACATCTCGGGGAAAACCAGCGGCTTCGTCTTGAGACTGACTATCGCGCTGTACCTGCAGATCTCCCCACACTTGCCGCAGCCGTTACATCTCTCCACATCCACTTGCGGAACGGGAACGGTCACCGCTTTGCTCTCACCCAGCGTTACCTTGAGAAAGATATGACAGTTCGGCTCCTCGACATCGCAGTCCAGGAGTTGAACGGGGCCCTCGGCCGAAAGCGCCATGTTAACGGCAAGCGTTGTCTTGCCCGTCCCACCCTTCCCGCTGGCGATTGCTATCTTCATGTGGCTAATGCCCATGCCTCCCGATGTCGGGCATTCCGCTATTCCGCCTGCCACCCCCGCCATCGCGAAGATCTTCGTCTCGTTCCATGGGAAACAGCAGGAAGAATGTGACAACAACCACCCCCAGCATCGCGATTGCGGTGCCGACCCACGCTTTCCCTGCCGCAATCATGCAGATCACGAATTTGAAATTGACGACGAGGTGGACAGCAACAAGCCCTATCAATGCATACGCCGACCAGAGGTGCCACGTCCCCCACTCGTGCCTCGTCAAGCCCATCATGCTCAGCCCGTGGCCGCCGCGGAACCCTGGCACCAACCGGTAGTGGATCAGCAGGCCGGTGCCAGTCAGCAAGCACGTCACCACATACATCAGGATATCGATCACGACTCTGAACCCGGTTCTATTCACTGTGCCATCCCCCTATGATCATACGCTGCCAAAGTGAGATTCCACGTCCGACATCCCGGCCCTGATCAACTTCCCGGCCATATAGTTATCCACAGCATCCTGGGCCGTTCCTGAAGCCCCCGTATAGACCTCTGTGTTATCTTTACTCAGCAATTCTCCAAGAAATACTTCATGTGGTGTTTCACTTTTTATGTGGCTTCCCCAGAGAAGAAGCCCCCTAATTGCATTTTGCAGGGCGGTAAAATTGACTGGTGAAGTGACGCCCACATACCGAGATATATTCTCAGGCAAAGAGTCGAAAAGATCTAATGCGATTATAGATGCTAATAATTTAAATGCAATTAT
>CAZANS010000448.1:0-2100 GCA_964486565.1 uncultured Victivallales bacterium | reverse complement strand
GTATAAATTGCGAAGGAGGGTCAGCTCAAGGTTAACGCTTCGACTAGCTAAGCCGTCTTTCTTCCGCTTGCTCACATAATCGTGGATATCGCCAACGTTTACATCAGTCAGGCGGAAGTTGCGAAAGACTCTAAGGATAGGGCGAGAGCGGGTGCATTGAGGGCGGGGAAGCGTCTGTAATGACCCAGCGGCGAGGGTATGTGTTTGCCGTGGCCGAGCCAAACCATTAGGGAGGAAGGGAGCCGCCACGACAATCTCAGACCTACCCAGTCTTTGCCGCCTTTGTAAACTGAGACGGTGACGGCTCCCGGCCCACTACTACCATGATGTGCCGGGAGATTCAGCCATCAGATGCTGTTTGCGAGCGTAAAGGGAAGGTCTCTATCTTCGGCGTCGCATCAGCAGCAGGCCGAACAGGATGGCCCCAGCCGCTCCAGCCACAACAGCCACAGCCAAGCGCCAGTGACTTCTCGGGTGTGGAGGTGCTTCGGTAACCTGTGTGTCCGTATCTGAGTTCGGCGGAACTGCCTGCGGAGTCTCGATGGCAATGGGAGGTGTCGGTTTGGGTTCGAGTGACGGGGGCTCGATGACCTCGACGGTCTGCGGCCTCTCAAACTTGGGCGGGATTCTCTTCCAGCCGTTGGTCATGTTATGAAGGACTTCATCCCTGCCATCCCCCCATGTCTTGTCGCCTGATAACCGGTTCCATATCTGGTCGGATGCCTTGAAGTCTTTGACAGGGTAGAACGCCGTGGAGGTCTCAACAGTTTTATGGTCTGGAAGAAACCCGAGCGCCTTGAGGCGTTCAACTTTGTCCTCAAGAGATGCATCGCTGGCGAATGTACGGAAGATGTCTTGCCATCGAGCATTGGCTTTGACGCCGGGATATGTTGCGCGTAGTTGATTTCCGTTGATAAAGACCGCACCATTCTGTTTCAGGCGCGTCTCCATCAGGCGTCGCATATCAATGATGACCTTGTGCAGTTCCTCCTCTGTCGGCTTAGGCGGAGGCGGGGGCAAAGGACCGAGAGGCACATTCAACCCGATTCGTCGGCCATGGTGGTCGTAAATGGTGATGCTGCGTTGGTTTCTCAATACCTCTTCACCCGTATCCTCGACTCTGGCAACACTCGGTATGGCTTCGAGGTACTCGATGGTTGCCTTCACCCGTTCTTCACCGTAGAAGCCAGTATTAGACCAATACCGCTGTTTCGCCCCAACAACAGGATGCATCAGCACCTCTACAAGACTGCTCTCACGAGTGAGGTCCGTTGGTGCGCCGGGGTCTTTCGGATTCGCTGGGGGTGGTGCTGGTGGCGGTGGTGGCAGAACTCTTCTGATGTCTGCGCCGGGCTCCGTTCTCACGCCGTTGACGAGGAGTATGTATCCGCGCTGCTCCACCACGTAGGGAGCGTCAATATAGCGGCCATCAACGAACAGATACCCACTGTAGATAGGTTCACTCCATGAGCGCCCGAAGCGATTCGTCAGGCACGGGTCGCCCGGAGGTGGTGCAGAATGCTCCCGGCCTGCAAGCGCGGTGGACGAACACAGCACAAAGACGAGGGCGCTCAAAGCCAATGAACGCGCTTGGCCAGAACCACTGACATGCAATCGCCAACTGAAATGTGCATTCTTCATCGCCTCAGAAATCCCAATCCCTGTCACGCCCACAACTCTCGCCGTCTCCCGCCAGCTTCTTACCAGTGAAGACTGCACCTGTATAGGGCGTATGGCATTTGTCGGCTCTGGCGCGTATCACCGTATCCACGGTTTCAGACGTATCCTTTGTGTACGGCCAGCGAATCCCACAGTATTTGCCGTCGTAGGGCATACAGACTGGCAAGCCAGTCATGTCCGCATCTCCACTCACCTTCTTCAGCGTCACGGCTTGTTGGGTGCTGTCCAGCCCCGTGTCGAAGACTATCAGGGCTGTCCCTTCCGTGCAATGTTCCTTCGGGTACCACGCTCCAGTTGTGCCTTCAAGAGGCGCGGGCCACAGAGTGATTTTGCCATCACCGGTCATATCGTAATCTGTTTCGAGGCCCTCTATCTCGAACGCGCCTGCCGCAGTGCGCCACTTGGACTTGGCTTGCCGCA
>CAZANS010000447.1:0-2103 GCA_964486565.1 uncultured Victivallales bacterium | reverse complement strand
GTTGGTCGAGTTCGACAACTTGAACTTGAAGGATGAGCAAGGTCGAGAGAGGAGTTTTTTCCCGGATGACCCACAAAGGAAAAACTGGGTACCCGTCTTTCGACAGAAAGTGTTCTCGTCGACGGAGGAGAGCGTGTATCGGGAGCAGTACCCGTTGGTTCTGGCTTGGGCGCTCACGCACTACAAGGCGCAGGGCATGACGCTGGACACTGCGCGGGTTCACCTGTCCTCAAAGACTGTTGGTGTCGCGGGTCTAGCATTCGTTGCTTGCACCCGAGTAAGGCACCCGTGGGATCTCGTCTTCGAGGAAGACTTGCCAGAGTATGAGCACTTCATGAAAGCGAAGAAAACAGCTGCTTTCAGAAGCAGGCGGCGGTGGGAGCTCAGACTGCAGGAGAGTGCGTCGGGGACCATCAGGAGGTATGGTTTTTGCGAAGAGGACGTCTGGACGAAGGACGAGGCAGCTGCGGCAGAGTCTTTGCTGAGATGTCTGCGCCGCGTGGCAGAGAGGCAGCGTGAGACGCTGCGGGAGACCGGTAGTTTCGTGGACGACGATGCGTGGCTGTGGCCCGGTGGGGAGCCTGAGTACGAGACGTTGCTTCGTGATGCGTCGCGAGAGTTGGCAGGGAAGGACAAAGAACGAGAGGTGTTTTTGGAATGGGTGTCTCAGCGCTTGCTCGACAAGAAGCATCGCCGACAGGTTTCTGCTCGGGAGTGCGAAATGGCCGAGGAGCTTTGGGTGGTTGCGCAGGACGAGGGTCTTGAGGTCGATGCTGAGAGCGTCATTCGATCCGTTGCAGGTGAAGACGCCGAGCAGATGGAACGATACGAGGAGGTGGCGAGGTTGGTACGTCGCAGGGTGGGGCAATGCGGTTCTTGGGACGGACTGATCGAGGAGCGCCTGCCACGAGAGCTGGACGAACTGCACATGCCTGCAGTGAGGGGAGCTTTAGGGACGTTGATTCCGAATAGGCTGCATGCTCGATTGGACAAGGCAGCTGCGAGGGAAAAGTTGCCTGTTGACTCCGCTAGAGGTGGTTCCTTCCTGAAGTTGGACGGCTGGCGCGTGAGCGTGTACGAGGAGGATGCTTTGCGGCGAGGTCGGCTGGATAAAGGCATGCTCGAGTTCTTCTTGAAGCTACTGTCCAGGATTACTACAGAGATTGGACTGTCGGTGAGTGTTGGCAGCAGTACCCTGGGAAAGCTGATCGGTGCGGCAACATCCTTGGAGGGCTTTCGTTCTGTCGTGGGGCGTTGGCGGGAGTGTTGGAATCCGGAGGAAGCGAAGGGTCGCTCCTTGCTGTTGATTCCTGTTGCAGTGGACGACGTTGCGACTCCGCGAGATTGGGTGCTTGTTTCCGTGCAAGCAAGCGGTGGTGGGGCCGTTAGCCTAGGAGAAGCTGGGCAACTTGAAGTTTGTGTGTACGACCGCACGGCGCGTAGTTCTCTGAACCTAAGAGTAGCAAGGTTCGTTCACGCGCTGTTCCATGGGGCGGGCAGCGATGTGGCGCAACCGGTGATCGTCCAGGGACAGTTGCCTGATTGCCAGGTGTCGACGCAGAGGAGCGCGTGCGTGTTGGGGACGCTGGTTGGTCTCGTGCAACGGCAAGCTGGTCAGACAGCGCTGGATTGCGAAAGTGTGACTTTTTTGCCGGACTGTTTTGTCGTGTTCGCGTGCGTCTTCTCGCATCTTCGACAAGAGGCGGGGGCCAGGGCTTTGTCCGATCTGAGTTCTTACGTTGTCAGAGAGGATGCGAAAAAACTGTTGGCCATGTTCGGAGTGGTGCCTTCCATGCGAAGCAGTGTGCTGGGAGGGGCCAATGGAAATGCTGGCAGGGACAGAGTTTCGGGCCCCGAGGGTGCAGCGCAGAAGCTGATGACAGCTGCTACTTGGAACGTAAGCGGCGGTCGCAGCTCTGCTCAGGCGCCAGAGAGCTGGTCCTCGGCAGATCAAGCGGCTGCGGTGGAACAGGAAGTGCTTAGGTGGGGCTGCGACTTGGTGGCACTGCAAGAAGTGTCCTCACCGGAGGAGCTAGTGAGCCTACTGCCGAGATATAATTTCGTTGGAGCCTGTCCAAGCCACTGCGGCTTTGTTCAGTTGTA
>CAZANS010000446.1:0-2104 GCA_964486565.1 uncultured Victivallales bacterium | reverse complement strand
ATGTCACGGTTTTCAACCGCGGCCTGCACAACAAGGGCTTGCCGGAGAACGTCAGCTATATTAAAGGCGACTTCAAAGACGACAACGACTACGCCGCCCTGGCGCAGCTTAATTTCGACACCATCTGCCAGTTCAGAGTTTTCACGCCGCGCCAGATGCTCCGCGACATCGCCTCGTTCGGAGGCAAGACAGCTCAGTACATCTTCATATCCTCAGCCTCGGCATACATCAAACCACCCACAAAAATGCTGATCACCGAGGATGTCCCAATGAATAATCCATTCTCGGAATATAGCCAGAACAAGGCCGACTGCGAAAAAACACTCGAGGACCAAGACGAGATCCCCTACACAATAGTCAGGCCAAGCCATACACTCAGGTCCAGCCTGCCGACCGCACTCGGAGAGAAAGAGGTCGTCGCATGGAGAATCGCCAACGACTCGCCCGTGATCGTGCCCGGGGACGGGACATCTCTATGGACCATCACTCTAGCCTCAGACTTCGCCAGGCCATTCGTCTCGTTGTTCGGATTGGAAAAGGCGATCTCCAACAAATTCCACATCACATCCCCTTGCGCGTTCAGTTGGAACCAGATATACACCAGCCTCGCCAAGGCCCTCGGGAAGGCCACGATCAATATCGTCCACGTACCCACCGACACTCTGCTTCGCTACAATCCAGAATGGAGACCAGGCCTTCTCGGCGACAAGGCTTGGACAAACATATTCGACAACTCCAAGATAAGTTCCACGGTCGGGGATTTCCCATTCGAGCAAAACCTCGACAACATCATCAGCACCGTCGTCGAGAACTGGCTCAAGGAATCCTCCGTCTCAGATGGCAACTCACCAGAAACAAACCGCCTCATGGACTCCATCGCAAAAGACCAAAACTCTCTGCCACATATCTGAACCTAAATAAAGCAGTGGGGAGGTGGGGACGGAGTATTAGTTCTTCCTTTGAACTCGTCGCCTTGCAAACTCTTTGAAGCAATGCACATTTTTCAACACCACCGGCTGGAAATATCCCATCCCCAACAAATCTGCTTGGCTCAAGTCGATTGTCAATGGCTGGCTATCCTGCTTTTTCAGCTTTCCCTGTCATGGGGACAAAACGTACGAGTATGTCTGGTTCTGTTGAAAAACCGTGGTTGTTTCTTTCGATGACGACGAGCTGCTGTACATCGTTTGGCTGTCCTATGGGGATGACTAGCCGTCCTCCTGGCTTGAGCTGTCTTTTGAGATCCTCCGGGACTTTTGCAGCGGCGGCTGTGACGATTATCCCGTCGAAGGGAGCCTCCTCGGGCCAGCCGTCTGCGCCGTCGTCTATCTTGACTTGGATGTCGCCGTATCCCAGCTCGAGGAAAAGAAGCTGAGCGTTCTGGGCGAGCTGGGGAATGATCTCGACGGTGAACACGCTCTTGACGATCCGCGAGAGCACGGCGGCCTGATATCCCGAGCCAGTGCCGATCTCAAGGATTCTCGAGTCCTTGCGCGGGTGCAGGAGCTCAGTCATGAGTGCTACGATGTATGGCTGCGAGATGGTCTGGCCGAGGCCGACAGGTAGGGGTGAGTCGCTGTATGCGGCGTGCCTGGCATCCTCCGGGACGAAGAATTCCCTGGGGACTTCCCTCATAGCCTGGATCACCGATTGGTCGGCCACGCCTCGAGGGAGGATGTCCTCCGATATCATGCTGTCGCGGTCAAAACCCATATCAAAAAACTTTTTCCCCGAACGCCAGGGTCAGCCCCATGGCAGTTTGGCATTTATATTAAGTCTGTCCCGCAGCGATGCAAGTTCCTTCTGCAGCGCTGACGGCACGGGGCAGCCATGAGCCTTGCGGTATAGCCATGCCTCGTGCTCCTTCTCGCCTGCGGTGTAGATCCTCTCCGCACCGGGAAGTTTCTCCGAATTTCGCAACTCGCGGCAGATTTCCCCAGCAATTTTTTTGAACATGGCCTTTCCAAGAAAGAAATCGGGATTGACCACGATGAAGAAGTGCCCGAGCGGGATTGGAATCTTATTGCCGTCGGCATCGGAGCCGGAAAGAGCCTTCATGAACTTCCCGTCCTGCAGCGCAGAGGAAAGAATCTCCACAGCCGCA
>CAZANS010000445.1:0-2105 GCA_964486565.1 uncultured Victivallales bacterium | reverse complement strand
CCTGAGAAAAAGGTTAGATGAAATCGAAAAAATGCTTAGTCAATAGCGGGAGTGTGACCCCGCGAGGGCGCCCCGTGAGGCCCCGTGAGGGCGTAATCAATGCTGAAAGTTCCGTTTTTTTTTGCTTTCCCCACTTGCATAATCCCGCGTCCATGATAATTTCAGCATCCGTACGCGCGAACAGGGTTCCATGGTATATGGTCCGACGCCAGGTCCGCGTGTGTAGAATATTCAATCATTTGAATGAAAGGAAAAGGAATAATGAAAGATCGGGTGAAACACAAGCTTTGCAGGCGCGTCGGGAGCTGCATATGGGGAAACCCAAAATGCCCCAGCGTCAAACGTCCGTATGCCGCCGGCTCAAGCGCCAAAGGCAGATTCAGAAAACTTTCGACATTCGGTGAACTACAGCTTGAGAAACAAAAGCTCAAGGCATTCTACGGAGTCTCCGAAAAACAGCTCCACATCACCTACCAGAGAGCCAAGCAGGGTGAAGGGATGACCAACGAGAAACTGCTGAATGCTCTAGAGTCCAGGCTCGACTCAGTGGTATACCGCAGCGGGCTCGCTCCTACCGTGTTCTCAGCCAAGCAGTTCGTCAGCCACAGGCATGTCAAGGTAGACGGAAAGATTGTTGACAGGGCATCCTTCGCAGTCAAACCTGGGCAGACCGTCTCAATAAACATCGAGAAATCTCCCGCTGTCGCCAACATCGCGAAAAACACTAATTGCGAGGTACCCCCATACCTCGAGGTGGACAGGGAGAACTGCAAGGTCGTGTTCGCACGCGAGCCGCTCAGCGAAGAGATACCGTGCTCATGCGAAATCATGCGAGTTATCGAGTTCTATGCCAGATAGGCGCCGATCGGCCTGCAACACAAGCCCAAGGCGTTGAATAGGCTTTTAATTTCATGGCTATGAAATCCTCAGCATCATACAGATGGAAGGAGAAACGCGACAAGCGTGCCTTTCTGGCCACCGAGGACGGCAGCATTTTCAGGGGCTATTCCTTCGGCGCCGATAAAGACAGCGTCGGTGAGGTGGTCTTCAACACAGGACTATCTGGATATCAGGAAATAATCAGCGACCCCTCATATGCCGGACAGTTCGTAACCATGACCTACCCGCATATAGGCAACTACGGCACGAACCCGGACGACATGGAGTCCGCTTCGCTCTTCCTCAACGGCCTGATAGTCCACGACATCTCAGAGCCCAGCAACTTCAGATCATCACAGTCCCTGCAGGCATGCCTAAAAAAATTCAAGGTGCCAGCAATCGCAGGACTCGACACCAGAGCCCTGACCTCAAAAATCAGAACCGCAGGCTCGATGAAGGCATTCATGTGCGTTACCGGGAATATCCCCGAAAACGACTCCGTCAAGATGGCAAAGAGCTGGGAAGGACTCGACAACCAGGACTACGCGTCCAGGGTTTCGTGCTCAAAACCATATACATGGGACAAGGAAGGCGCAATATCGGCAACCATCCTGCCACCCGGAGAGGAAGCACATAAAATCCTCTTCAAGGTCGTCGCATACGACTTCGGGATAAAATGGAACATCCTCAGGGCAATGCGCAACAGAGGCATGGACGTGACCGTCGTCCCCGCACAGACTCCATCGGAAGAGGTTCTGAAAATGAAACCACACGGTGTATTCCTCTCAAACGGACCAGCAGACCCCGCCGCCGTCAAATACGCCATCCAAGCAGCATCGGAACTCATCGGGAAAGTCCCGGTAATGGGAATCTGCCTCGGACACCAGATACTCGCCATCGCTTCAGGCGCAAGGACATACAGACTCAAATTCGGGCACCATGGATGCAACCACCCCGTAATGAGGCTCTCCGACAAGGCGGTCGAAATCACCTCCCAAAACCATAATTTCGCTGTAGACCCCGAGTCCATCCAATCCCCCATCGAGCTTACTCACATCAACCTCAACGACAACACAGTCGAGGGCATCAGGCACAAGTCAGAGCCGATGTTCGCAGTCCAGTACCATCCCGAGGCAGGCCCAGGACCCCACGACCCATCATACCTGTTCGACCAGTTCAAGTCTCTCATGGAGTCCTGAAACCCCATCCGCCGACAACGGCAGCCC
>CAZANS010000444.1:0-2107 GCA_964486565.1 uncultured Victivallales bacterium | reverse complement strand
GTCTTAAAGCTTTGTATACAAATATGTTAACTGCCATTTTTGAGATTTAACTGCTCCATTTAGGTTGAAATGCGCGCGGCAGTAGGCTACCTTAGACACTGTAGTTGTTTTTCCGAAATCAGATGTTAATGAATATTCATTAAAATGGAGATGAAAATGTCATCAAAAGATCTGCTGAAGACGCGGGGGGACACGTCGTGGTTCGTGAAGGACCGTTTCGGGTTGTTCATCCACTGGGGGCTCTACTCGATGGGAGCCCGTCACGAGTGGCTCAAAAACTTTGAATCTATAACCAGCGATGTGTACGACTCGAAATATTTCAAGCATTTCGACCCGGATCTCTACGACCCCGAAAAATGGGCCGCCGCCGCCGACGCCGCGGGAATGAAGTACTTCGTCATAACAACCAAGCACCACGAGGGATTCGCACTCTGGGACTCCAAGGTGTCCAACTACAAGGCCACAAAGACCCCCGCTAAAAGAGACCTCCTGCGCCCAATGGTGGACGCTTTCCGTTCAAAAGGCATTAAGGTGGGCTTCTACCACTCGCTAATAGATTGGCACCATGAGCAATATGTGGTGGACACGAGAAACCATCCTCAGCGGGAGGATATCGACCTGCTCAAGAAGATGAACAAGGGCCGCGACCAGAAGAAGTACGCCGACTACCTCCACGCCCAGGTCAAGGAGCTGCTGAGCAAGTTCGGCAAGGTGGACGTGCTATGGTTCGACTTCTCGTTCGTGGACAAGGACAACCGCCTGGACTTCTCCAAGGGCAAGGGCAGGGAGGCATGGCGCAGCGAGGAGCTCTACCGCATGATCCGCAAGATGCAGCCAGAGATCCTCATCAACGACCGCCTGGACATCGAGGGCATGTTCGGCGACATGAAGACCCCTGAGCAGTTCCAGCCGCGCGGATGCGTGACAGTCAACGGCAAACCCGTCGTATGGGAGGCCTGCCAGACCATGTCCGGATCATGGGGATACCACCGCGACGAAGCCACTTGGAGAAGCACACGACAGCTCATCAGCACACTCATAGACTGCGTCTCGAAAGACGGCAACCTGCTGCTCAACATCGGCCCGACTTCACGCGGCGAGTTCGACTGCCGCGCCATGGACAGGCTACAGGGGATCGGCAAATGGATGCACCACCACAGCCGGAGTATATACTCGTGCACCTCTGCTCCTGCGAAATTCGCAGCTCCAGAGAACTGCAAGCTGACATACAACCCCGAGAAGAAACGCCTCTACGTGCATATCCTCGACTGGCCCTACAAGCACCTCCATCTTGACGGCAAGGCATACAAGGATCAGGTGGAGTACGCGCAGCTTCTGCACGACGGCTCGGAAGTGTTGTTCAAGGGCCTCGAGCCATGGCAGCAGCCCCATGATGCGCTGTCGCCCAGGAAGGCCAACCCGGAGACCCAGACACTGACCCTGCCCCAGATCGAGCCGCCAGTGGAGATCCCGGTCGTCGAGCTGTTCCTCAAATGAAAACGTCTTGCCAATGCAGCGAAATCAGGATACGCCGGTGCGAATGATAGCGGCAATCTTCATCTCGCTGGCCCTGCTGGCGATGCTTGAGCTGGTATTTGTTGCATGGCTTTGGGACAAGGTCGGCTTCGCGAACATGCTCCTTCTTGTGCTCGGCACAGGCATTGTAGGCGCGTTGATCGCACGGAAAAACGCCCGCGAGGCATTCATGGTTCTCCTCGACGGCGGGATGCCTTCATCCAAGGCTGCAAAACAGCTCTTCGATGCCGTCGCGTTCTTCATTGCCGCGGTGCTGCTCATCATCCCCGGCATCATATCAGATATCGCCGGCCTGATGATTCTCTTGCCGCTGACCAGAAAGTTGCTCTTCGAGAGGTACGTACGGAAAATCTTCCCCGGCTTTCCCACATCGGGTCAACACGGCGACAACGGACACGCCATAGACATCAAGGCGGAAAAGATGGACTAGTCCAATAAAAATTGCTCTTTCATTTGACTTTAGTTTTTTTAGACATATATTCCGATAGCATTAGTGCCAGTTCGCATAATAAATTGTTCAACAGGTATTTGCAATAAAATTATTGGATTTTTCTCGGTCTCCCAGCACATC
>CAZANS010000443.1:0-2110 GCA_964486565.1 uncultured Victivallales bacterium | reverse complement strand
GGCTTGTCAGGCAAGGCGGATGTCGTCGAGTTCCACAAGAAGGAAGACGGCATCAGGCTGCCTTTCCCTGTCGAATACAAGCGCGGCAAGCCCAAGATGAACAGGTGCGACGAGGTGCAATTATGCGCCCAGGCAATATGTCTCGAGGAGATGCTCTCGACATCAGTTCCGGAGGGTGCATTGTTCTATGGCAAGACCAGGCGCAGGAAGGGGGTGACGTTCGACCGGGAACTCAGGGATATCACGGAGGATGTATGCTCACACACGCATGAGTTGCTGCGTCAAGAAAAGCCTCCCCCGGCAGTTTTCGGGAACGAGAAATGCCCAAACTGCTCACTGATAAACCTCTGCCTGCCAAGGGTCAGTGGGAAGAGCGTCTCTGGATACCTGTCCTCCATGTCCTCATTGTCCTCAAAAAACGAGACTATCCCATGAAAAAACTACTCAACACTCTTTTCGTGACCACGCAGGGCGCATACCTGAACAAGGAAGGCGAATGCGTTGTCGTATCAGTTGAGCATGAGGTCAAATTGCGTCTGCCCATACATACGATATCTGGAATCGTCTGCTTCGGGAACGTAATGATTAGCCCCTATCTGATGGGGTTCTGTGCCGAGAAATGCGTCCTTGTCAGCTTCCTCAGCGAAAACGGCAGGTTTCTTGCCAGGGTGCATGGACATCACAAGGGAAACGTTTTGCTCCGCCGGCAGCACTACCGGCTCGCTGACGACGATCAGTTCTCGTTGAAGGCCGTCAAGAGCATCGTCGCAGGGAAAATCGCCAACGAAAGGTCGGTTCTGCACAGATACGCCAGAGACCACGCCCCGGGTTGCGAGGATACCGCACATGCTATGAAATATCTCGTCAATGCCGCCTCAAGGCTTGAGCACGCGGGTTCAATCGAGAGCGCGCGGGGGATAGAAGGCGACTGTGCGAGATTATATTTCTCCATTTTCGACAACCTTATCGTGGCACAGAAGGATTGCTTCCGATTCCGAGGAAGAAACAAAAGGCCGCCTTTGGACAACGTAAACGCCCTGCTCTCTTTTGTATATACCCTGCTGACACATGATGTCGAGTCGGCCCTTGAGGCAGTGGGCCTTGATCCTTGCGTAGGCTTCCTGCATCGCGACAGATCTGGGAGGCCGAGCCTCGCTCTGGATATAATGGAGGAGCTGCGCCCCGTTTCCGCAGACAGACTTGTTCTGTCGCTGATAAACCTGCAGCGTGTCAAAGGAACCGGCTTCCGCAGGACCGAGTCGGGCGCAGTGCTAATGGACGACAGCACCAGGAAGGAGGTGCTGACCGCCTATCAAGAACGCAAGAGAGAGGAAATACAGCATCCGTTCATAGAGGAGAAAATCCAGTTCGGAACGATCCCCTACGTCCAGGCCCTCCTCCTCGCAAGATGCATCAGGGGCGATATCGAAGCATATCCGCCCTTCTTCTGGAAATAATACAGGAGGTGAAGAATGCTTGTCATCGTCAGCTATGATGTCTCCACAATGAATGCCGAAGGGCGAAGACGCCTGAGGCATGTCGCTAAAATCTGTCTCAACCACGGCCAACGCGTACAGAACTCCGTCTTCGAATGCCTGGTTGACCAGACACAGTTCACATACATGAAAAACATGCTGCTCGAAGAAATATGCGAAAAGGAGGACAGCCTTCGGTTCTACTTTCTCGGAAACAACTGGCGTGGCAGGGTCGAACATGTGGGCACCAAGCCAAGCACCGACCTCGAAGCTCCACTAATCATATAGACAAACTGCGAACCACAAGCGACAATCCACCATGCCGGAGCTTCGCACATCCCACAACATGCTGCAAAACAAAGAATTAGAAATCAAATACCTCTTGTGCCCCCAAACCAACTCCCCCGACATGCCACCTTCGCATAAATCAGTAGCTTGCATTCTGCCAATCAACATCTTATAGTTACAGGGTCGCCCCTCACGCGAGGGGCGTGGATTGAAACACATATAAGGTCTATAGATACGCAACGGACACCGTCGCCCCTCACGCGTGGGGCGTGGATTGAAACACTCCCCTCTTGTACAGCAGGTAGTACAGAAGAAGTCGCCCCTCACGCGAGGGGCGTGGATTGAAA
>CAZANS010000442.1:0-2138 GCA_964486565.1 uncultured Victivallales bacterium | reverse complement strand
TTTGCTTGACATATATAGTAAGATATGATTAATAAGCTATATCATGAGTAATCGAAAAGAAATATCCCGAGCACGGCAACAGTTACGCGAGCTGGCGGGGCGACTGGCAGCAAACGTCGAGGTGTTTCTTGCTCAACGGGGTCCAGTGGTCAAGGGCATGTTTCAATTGAACGGCCTGCGCTGCGGAAACCCAAACTGCAAATGCAGCCGTGGAGAATTGCATCCCACAGCGATGCTCGTGGTTCCCGACAAGGGAAAACGTAGAAACATCTATGTTCCGAGTGTGGATCGGCCGGAAGTCCAGCGCAGAAGCCAACGATACCGCAAGCTGCGCCAGAGTCGCGCGGAGATCGTCAAACTGAACAACGAGATTTTGAAACTTACGGACTCGCTACTGGATTTGCTCAGCGAACCGTATGCCCCGGAACCCAGGCGGAAGCGGTCTTCACCAGAAGCAAAAACCCAGAGATAGCAGCCTGAGGAGCTTCACACAGCAGACGTCCGTGAACGGAAGCCGATGGGCCATGCCGAGCGGCACACCGAGACCGAACCCGCCGAACCGCAGGACGCCCACCGACTACGGGTCGGGCGAAACGCCCCTTGTCCCTGCGGTAGCGGGACCAAGTACAAGCGGTGTTGTCTGCAAGGTGATCTGGCGCAAATACGCGCCCGCAACATGTCGGCATTGCCGGCCTGGCTTCTGAACTCCCGTCGCAAACTGCACCAGTTTGAAAAATACGCATGCAACGTCTACGGACTTCCCCAATTGATGGGAAGCTTCTCGGACACGCGCCGCGATCCGGACGTCCCCACCCTGGATGTCGTCAACAGCCTCCTGCATAGCGCACTGCTGCGCATTCCCAGCATCAACGCCCTCGAGGGAGATCTCAAGGAGGCTGATTTCCAACGACTCATTGGAAGAAAACCCAGGCAGGATGAAAAGGCCTTCAGTGCGGACGTTGTGGCCAATGTCCTGGACAAACTGGAACTGGACAGGGCGCACAGCGCCCTTGAGCAGGTCATCTGGAAGGCCGAGCGCAACAAAGCTTTTCGGGAGGGTTCCTATGGCGGCTTACGTTGCGTGGCCATTGATGGCTGGGAACCCTTCTCTTCCTACCATCGCCACTGCCCGTACTGCCATGTGCGAAAAGTACAACGAAAACGTGCCAATGGAGAAATCGAGGAGGTCGATCAGTACTACCATCGCTACGTCGTTGCTTTACTGGTAGGGCCTCTGATCGACGTTGTCCTTGCCATCGAACCGGTTCGAAACAAACTCGCCCTCCAAGAGGCGGGCATGCCTGCCGAAACCGCCGAAGGGGAACTGACCGCCGCCTTGCGCCTCATCGATCTGTTGCACGACACCTACGGCACCTTCATCGATGCCTTCATCTTCGACGGCCTCTATCCGAATGGACCGACGCTGACCAAGCTAACCGAGCACGGCTATGGCGCATTCATTGTCCTGCGCAACGAGGGCAACGAGCCCCTCAAGGAGGCCCTGAGCCTCTGGGGTAACCAAGCCCCATGTCTTCAACTCGAGGACACCGAGAAAAAGGAATCCATTGCCTTCTGGGATGTCGATGAGATCGAAACTCTGGATACCTTCAAGGGCAAGCTCCGGGTCGTCCGGGCGATCGTCACCAAAGACAATGGAAAGCAACACACCTGGTGCTTCGCGATCCTGGGAAAACGGGTACAACGGGTAAGCCTGCGCACCGCCCTGAGGGTCACGCGCTCACGCTGGCACATCGAGAACACGACCTTCAACCAATGGATCCAATACTGGAATCTCGGGCATGTCTTCAGACACACGGCCAACGCACTCATGGCTGTGCTGCTGCTCTGGGCTCTGGCCTTCAACCTGTTGCAGCTCTTTGTCTACCGACGCCTCAAGCGGCCTCGCCGCCCCAAGGATCCCACCAACACCATCCGTCACATCGTCGAGGTCATGGCTCGGGAGGTGGCCACCCTGCCTGCACCCATCCCCTGGTTGGACCTGCTCGACACGAGCTGACCCCAAAAGGCAAGGGCCGCGGGGAGCCAGCCCCCACGGCCCTGCCAGTTCAGTCCAACCTGGCTGATCTCAGAGGAGAACCGAACCAACAATCATAATACAATCTGACTCGCCATTAGGA
>CAZANS010000441.1:0-2139 GCA_964486565.1 uncultured Victivallales bacterium | reverse complement strand
TCCATCAGTGGTGGGCTCGTCGCCCTATGGCTGCGGCACGGGCCGTTATCTTCGCCCAACTCGTCAACGATCCTGGCTACCAACAAGGAGGAGGCTTCAAATATGGGAAGAACAAGAAAGCTGCTGCCGAAGAGAGGAAGCGACTTTTCGATATCATAGAAGACCTTGTGCTGTGGAAAAACACCACTAACGAAGAAGTTCTTGAGCGAGCGCGCACCGAGATTCGTCGCTCGTGGCGTGAGGTCTGCGAACTCAACCGGGACCATCCTCAGGCCGCAAAATTGTTCAATTCCAACATGCACCCCATCGTCCACGACCCCTTCGCTGGTGGCGGAGCCATCCCGCTCGAAGCGCAACGGCTCGGATTGGAAGCCTACGCATCCGACCTCAACCCCATCGCTGTTCTCATCAATAAAGCGATGATTGAGATTCCGCCTAAATTTGCTGGTCAGCCTCCCGTTCATCAAACTGGCCACTCTCAATTATCAATTTCCAACTCTCAACGCATTTGGCCCTTAGCGACTGGACTCGCAGCAGATGTGCGCCACTACGGTGTATGGATGCAGTCTGAGGCACAGAAACGCATCGGACACCTTTATCCGCCGGTCGAAATCACGGCCGAGATGGCCCGCGAACGGCCTGACCTGAAAAAATTCGTTGGGCAGAAGCTCGCCGGCATCTCTTGGCTGTGGGCACGAACGGTCAAGAGCCCTAATCCAGCCTTTTCTCATGTGGACGTACCGCTGATCTCTACTTTTATTCTTTCTAACAAAAAGGACAAAGAGACCTACGTGCAGCCTATTATTGAGGCCGACCGTTACAGGTTCACAGTGAAGATAGGGATGCCACCCATAGAGGCAAAAAGAGGCACAAAGGCAGGCAAACGGGCTGCCTTCATTTGTCTGCTTTCGGGGACTCCGATAGGCTACAACTACATTCGAGCTGAAGGAAAAGCTGGAAGGATGGGGCTGAGGCTTATGGCAGTAGTGGTCAAGGGACCACGAGGCCGTGTTTACCTCGAACCGACAGCGGCCATAGAGGGCGTCGCTGCGAAAGTTCAATTTAGTTGGAAACCGAGTATTGCTTTGCCCAACAATCCACGTGATTTCAAAACCCCAAACTACGGTCTGAATACCTTCGGCGATCTTTTCACTCCTCGTCAACTCGTGGCTATGAAAACTCTAAGCGATATAGTGGGGGAGGCGCGTGAAGAAGCCCTTCGCGATGCCTGCGCAGCCGGGATGATTAACGACGGTATTGGCCTCTCATCCGGCGGTACTGGAGCGGCTGCATACTCCGAAGCTATCAGTGTATATCTTGCCTTGGCTTTGGATAAACTAGCCGATTACAACAATTCCATCTGCACATGGAATCCGACTAATCAAAATATTGGTCACTTGTTTACAAAACAGGCTATTCCGATGGCATGGGATTTTGCAGAGATGTCCCCTCTATCAAGTGGCCTGTCCTTTGATCGGCTTACAGAAGGGGTCACTCGGGCAATGGAACTATTGCCAGCTACAATGTCTGGAAATGCGTTTCAGGAGGATTGTTCTACACTACGGCCCGGGAAGTCGGCACCTGTGTTTACCACCGATCCACCTTATTATGACAATATCGGCTACGCCGACCTTTCGGATTTCTTTTACGTCTGGCTGCGCCGCTCAATGAAATCCGTCTTCCCTGATCTTTTTGCTACGCTCACCGTCCCCAAGACCGAGGAGTTAGTCGCAACACCTTATCGGCACGGCAACAAGGATCAAGCTGAGGCTTTCTTCCTGAGCGGGATGACGCGAGCCATGCACTGCTTGGCTGAGCAAGCGCATATAGCCTTCCCGGTCACCGTTTACTATGCCTTCAAACAGTCGGAGACGAAGACTGAAGGAACTGTTTCAGTAGGATGGGAAAGCTTTTTAGGTGCGGTTATTCAAGCAGGCTTCGCCATCAGTGGAACTTGGCCAATGCGAACCGAGCGTGATGCTCGTGCAATGAGCCAAGGGAATAACGCTCTAGCCTCAAGCATCGTGCTTGTTTGCCGCAAGCGTCCGGCAGACGCACCAATCATTTCCCGGCGCGAGTTTCTTCGTGTGTTGAACAGTGTGCTGCCCGAGGCGCTCGACGAGATGACCAAAGGTTCAG
>CAZANS010000440.1:0-2147 GCA_964486565.1 uncultured Victivallales bacterium | reverse complement strand
GACGGCATCAGACCCAAGATATGCAGGCAGTCGCTGTCATTCCTCGACCAGTCGACGGGCAAGGTGCTGCACGAGCAGACTCTGGGGATCGAGTCTCCCATTGGCATATCCAAGGCTCTGGAGTTTTCCGAGGACACGCTGATCCTGCCTCCTGAAGAGGGTGAGTACCAATCTGTGGTGGA
The DNA here is from genome assembly GCA_964486565.1 of uncultured Victivallales bacterium. Classification (GTDB taxonomy): domain Bacteria; phylum Verrucomicrobiota; class Lentisphaeria; order Victivallales; family JAADHT01; genus JAFGFR01. Next base: position 1,965 of record CAZANS010000440.1, on the reverse strand, counting down.
GGCGGGGACGACCAAGCTCTACAATCTGGCCCAGCCGGGAATCCCTGTGTTCCTGGTTACTTGCCGCTCGCAGAGGAGGAGGGAGAAGCTCGAGGTGTTGAGGCAGGACGGACAAATCAAGGTGGTCAACGGCCTGGGTACCGGGATTTCGGGGCTTCAGCTCAGGGATGAGCATGGTGACTACTGGTTCTCACATGACACCATAGCCCCCGGGCAGGAAAAGATTCTTGTGCGTCGTGTCGCCACCGCAGGTACCGGGCAGGAATTCGCAGCATTCCCCTGGGGCAGGACAAACGGCACGAGAAGGATGCAGGGCAAGCTCGCGAGTGGATGCTATCAGGCATCGCTCAATGACAACGTTTTTGGGGAGCCTGGCATAAGAGGCAACAGGATTGTCGGCGACAACTATCATTTCCTTGTAGGGAGATATGCTCAATGAGCACCACATCCTCGACAGATGAGATCAGGATAGTCGGGCTGTCGAAGACTTTTGGCGACCAGCCAGCGGTCAGCGACATAAGCTTCTCATTCCGGAAAGGCAATGTCCACGGATTCATCGGCCCTAACGGAGCCGGGAAAACCACCACGATGCGCATACTGGCCACCATTGACCACCCCACGGCGGGGGACGCATTCATAATGGGCAAGTCCATTGTCAACAGCCCATACGAGGTCAGAAGGAGAATCAGCTTTGTCCCGGACTGGTTCGCAGGCTTCTCCCACGCGACAGTCCACGAATACATAGACTTCTTCGCCAGGGCATATAAGATCCCTGCAAGGCAACGCGACATGACCATCGCCGAGATAGAGGACTTCACGGGTCTGTCAGACTTGCGCGACAAGCTCATAACCAAGCTTTCGCGTGGGATGCAGCAAAGGGTGTGCCTTGCGAGGGCGCTGGTTCATGACCCGGACGTGCTGCTGATGGACGAGCCGGCGGCGAATCTGGATCCGAGGGCCAGGATTGAGCTGAGGGAGCTTGTACATGCGTTGTCTGAGCGCAACAAGGCCATACTCATCAGCTCGCACATCCTGTCCGAGCTCACAGAGATGTGCGACTCGGTCACGATAATTGAAAAGGGAGAGATACTGGCCTCGGGGCCGATCACCGAGGTGGCAAAGCTTTCAAACCCGTTGAAGACCATCCTTCTGCGATCGGTCTCCGACCCCGCCACAGTCGAGAAGTCCTTGCTCGAGTCTCCCGGGATCACCGGTGTCATACGCGAGGGCAACTATTTCAGGTTCGGCTTCGAGGGACATGACGACGATATCGCCGCTTTGCTCGGGACTCTTGTCGCGCAGAGAGGGATTTCAATTGTCGAGTTCAAGGTCCGCGAGGACAACCTCGAGAGCATATTCATGAACATCACCGGGAAGGAGAGAAAGAATGCCGTCTCTAAAAATGCTTCTTGAAAAGACATATGCAGCGGCGGATTTCCTGAACCCCCTGCTGGTGCGCGAGGTCAGGCAGTCCATGAGAAGCAATGCGTTCGTGGGCTCGATAGTCTCGACCTCAGCGCTATGTATGATAGTGGTCATCATCGGCGCAGCCTCTGCGGGCTCGGCTAGATACCATGAGCAAAGGCCAATCGGCGCGGGGGTCTTCGGCTTCACATTCTCCATAATATGGCTGATAACATGCATCATATTCCCCTTGGTGGCCGCATGCCGATTCCGGAACGAGAGGGTCAGCGGAGAGTTCGAGCTCCTTTCCATCACCAGGATATCATGCATGCAGATACTTGTCGGCAAGCTCCAGTCCGCGGCGATACAATCCATACTCATCCTGATCGTCTCGGCGCCCTTCCTCATGATCTGCTACCTGCTCAGGGGGATCTCCGCCGTGAACATCATCACATGCATCTTGTTTGCCGTTGTTGCCTGCCTGGTATTCTCTCAGATCGGGATACTGATCGGCAGCCTGCGCATCTCAGCCCCGGTTTTCGCCTTCGCCGTAATCGCCTT
>CAZANS010000439.1:699-2152 GCA_964486565.1 uncultured Victivallales bacterium | reverse complement strand
CCATGTATACTCGGCTGATCAGGGTTTCCTCCGCCGGTCCCCCAAAAACCTTAATCGTGCCTTGAATCCCAAATTCTTCCATCGCGGCTTTGAGCGCCAGCGCTGCAGGAATAGCGGCCGGTGCCTGTTGATTGTGACCGCAGCCATGCCCAGGAGCGCCTGGAACGAGGGGCGCCTGATGCGCCACGTCGCCTTGCTGGGAAAGACCCGGCAGGGCATCGTATTCCGCCATGAAACCGACCACCGGCCTGCCCGAACCCCAGGTGGCTGCAAATGCAGTCGGCATTCCAGCCACGCCGCGTTCGACCAAAAAACCGTTCTGCTCCAGGTCGTCAGCGATAACCTTCATGGATCTGAACTCCTGCATGCCAAGCTCCGCGTAGGACCAGATGGCATCCGACATCATTCCGTACTTTGCCTCAACCTCCGGATTGCTGAGCCAATCGAGGACAAATTGTTTCTCCGCATACTCCTTCGCGGGTTCGACATCGACATACCTTTGAGCATGTGTGCTGTCAGATCCGAAGCCAAGCGCCAGCACAATCACGATTGTTTTGGCAAGACGCTTTCCAATGGTAAAAACGTTCATGAAACGTCTCCGTTCTTGAATAGTCCGTTCAAGCGATCGAGCAGATCGCCGCCAGCCGCAAAGCTGGTTTTTTCTCGTGTTGCCTAAAACATATCACCCCGTACCAAGCGATTGACACTTAGCACGCATGTGGTTGCTGTTTCGGAAAAGGGAGTTTGCGAATGACCGACATCCCGGACCAGGCATCGAGGTTCGCTCTGTGGTGCTTCAATTCAACTGAGAGTTTTGAGGATGCGATCCTCACGGCGGTGAACCTGGGCGACGATGCCGACACGACCGCTGCCGTGTGCGGTCAGATCGCGGGAGCGTTCTATGGTGTGGAAGGGATACCTGCGCATTGGAGAGACCGTCTAGCGATGAGTGAAGAGATTCAGGCAATGGCCGAGGCGCTGCGTGGGAGCGGAGTGACCTAAGGCCCGGGGCTCGGGTTCTTTCGCAAGTGTCCCTCATCGATCGCCCACTTCATGATTCGGTTGGCAACGTCATTGGGCTTGAGAGACCAGAGGTCCTCACGCGTTAGGTGGCACACAAGACGATCAGGCGTTTGACTCTGTCCTCCGAAGAACCAGGTCACCGTCTGTTTTTCATGATCGAACTCATACTCCGAATCTTCGGGCCACTGTTTCTCCTGGTTATCGAGCTCTACTTTCAAATGGTGCCACTTGAGCATTTCGAGTCTCTCGTCGCCCACGACGTCCTCCTCCTCTTGTAGCAGAACTGAAGGTGCGAACATACACTCCCTTGACAACGCCCTTAGCGCGGAAAATCCTTTGCGAAACGTTTGATCCATTCCATGGCTGCTTGCGCACCCGTGAGCGCGCGGCCTTCATCTTCGAACAGCTCCTTTTTATACTGCTCGATGTG
>CAZANS010000439.1:0-689 GCA_964486565.1 uncultured Victivallales bacterium | reverse complement strand
ACCATGCGCATCTGGAAGCGTTGTCCCGCATCGGTAAATCGAACACCTACCTCAAAACAACCATCTTCGTCTGGGCGGCACCATACCACTTCCCCTTTTACGGAAATATCGGGGCGCACCACCGGCATTTGGATGTCAATGCTCGCTCCCACCGGAATGTCGTGCTGAGATATGAAGGCAAGTCCACCCTCGGAAATATTGCGCAAATGCTCACCACCAGCTGGCACAATCTCACCAAGACTCCAATGAATGGGGATATCAGTGGGGTGACGGATAAAACCACGGGACTGGCTAGGATCGGTCATGGTAAAATATTCACGCGACACACTCCAACAGCATAGGAACTTTCTTCAAGCCATGCCAAGTATGACGTCCCGGAATGGAGCTGTCCAGCCGCTTGTTGACACTGGATGCACCGCAAAGAACTCGAAGTCGGGCAGTGCCACAACTGAACGGCAGTTGGCAATGACTGCCTCGGTTGAGGTCGAGGCGCATTAAGTTGACAATGCCGGACACTCCAGGAGATCCAGATGGCGGACAGACGATTCAAATCCAGCAAACGCCCCCGGCTAGGAGCCGGATTGGCTTTGCTCCTAACGATCACTGCAGCCCTGACCTCGGGATGCGAGCGCGGCAGCGGCCCAGATTCCCTCACCGGCTATTGGGACTATTACCGCATGCTGGGGGGC
>CAZANS010000438.1:0-2161 GCA_964486565.1 uncultured Victivallales bacterium | reverse complement strand
GGCGACTACACTGCCTTTCGTCGCCAGGCAGAGGCAGAATTCGAAGAGGCTGTGGCTGCTGCTAAGGCGCGCCCGCCTGCTCCGCCTCCTCCGAGGGTCGTCCCAATCGTTGATTTGGCAGAACACTTCAGACAGGAGGAGACCATTTCAAGAGAAGAGGTGGAGCGGCAGCGCAAATATCAGCGCGACCTTGCTGGAAAAGCGGTCAAGGTCCCACCAATCATCGGCAGGCCTTCGCCGACGGTGGTGTTTCCCTCGGAAGCGCCGCCGCCGCCGCCGCCGCCTCCGGCAAAGGCGAAGACTCCACCGAGGCCTACTCGGCCACCGCCAAGGCCAAAGTCAAGGGCAGCACTCACGCCACGCAGCGACAGGGTGACTCTCACCCCAGCTGCTGCTTCGAGCGCGGCCTACACTGGCACAAGGTGGTCCCGGTCGACTGCTTTGGACAGCGGCGCTGCACAACCTCGTGGTTCAGTTGCCGGCTCTCCTTGGCCTACACAGTCGGCGTCTTCTTCTGGGGATCGTGTCGAGACGGCGAGGGCTATCGCTGCTTCGCGCGCGCCGCCCGAGCCGTCGGAAGAGGAGGATTACCTGGCCGACCTCGACGTTATGCAAGACAAAGATTGGGATGCTCAGACGACGCCGAGGCGATTCAGACGTGAGAAAGCTGCAAAGGCCAGGGGAGCTGCTACAGTCGAGATCAAAGCGCCCCCTGGGAAGGCTCGCCCTCCTGAGTACACCGCCGAAGGTGTACAGATTCGTGAGCCTCCTGGTGAGGGAGTACCGGTAAAAAGGGCTCCCAAGCCGGCGGCAGCAGACGTGCGCCTCCAGCTACCCACTGAACGCCCGAACCCAAGATCGGACCTCGCTATCCGATCTCGGCGTTCTAGGGCAGTCACTAAGTACGTAGATCCGAACTTTTGGATCCGCGGACGTCCAGTTGCTCTACTAACAATTGATATGCACAACGTGCTTGACAGTAGGGGCAGAAGTAGCTGGTGGGATCGCGAACATAGGGACGCAGAGGACGAGTGGTATTTTCATAAGAAGTCGGGCAATCTAAGTAGGCATCAGATCTTGCTTGGCCCGGCGGACCGCCAGGTTCCAATGCAGTACCACGACCTTCTGGCTGAGCTTGCTCGCCGGGGTTGGCTTCTCGAAGTCAGCTCTTACGTTGGTTCGGAGCACCGTAAGAGGGCCGTCGAGGCGACAGTCGATTCGCTCAACCAGTCTATGAATGAGAAATTCGCGAACGACCCGCTCGTGGCCCGGTCCTTGCCAATTAAATGCACTACCGTTTTCGATAGAACTGATTACAGTAGGGGCAAGGCGGGACAACACGCTGCTTCGGCGCGACGCCAAGGGGTCCTCGAGGGTTGTCACATCGACGACAACCCCGAGATCTGTGACAGCTTTGCGTCGCGCTGGAAGCGCGAAGAACGTGTTTTTCGTGTTCAGTACGGAGAGCCGAAGCGGGGGTATCATAATCATCGCGACCCCTCGGTAACATTCGTTAACGGGGAGGAAGCGATGAAGGCCCTGCTCTATTACCCTAACATTCGTGAGCTAGTAGCGGAAACGCACTATAGTCATAGATAGGGGTTCTCTGTACGTTCCGGGGGCCGGCTGCTAATGCGCCTGCCTCTGGGGACACGTGGTTGCTTGAGCTTGCTCGCACCACACAATTTTTCACTTAGGTGATTTATAAAAGGCTCGAGCTTGCTCGCCTGTTTTTAAACCACTTGCTTCAACATAAGTAACTAACCTTTCTTAATCTCAGATGTACAACTTCACCTACACACAATTTGCAACAATGGCCGGCTATGGCTGGTCTCCACCACAAACCCCGTCACAACCCAGCACCGCCACGTTGGACTACAGCAGCAGCAGCACACAAGAAAGCAGCAGCAACTATGGTCCAGCCCGGGGTCGTGACAGTCAAATTGCAGCCAGAGCAATGGCGAGTGCGATGCCAGCGATTAATGGTTCCAGACCTTCGTCGAGGGCGTCGTCAGCTTCTGGCCGCACCGGCGGTACGGGGGAGCAAATTTTGTTTCCTCCACCTGGCCTGCCCTCACCTAACGGTTCGAGAGCGGGCCCGTTGCCACAGGATGGTAACACATTCAACGCATATCAACAGAACAACCTGATTCAGTTGGAT
>CAZANS010000437.1:0-2195 GCA_964486565.1 uncultured Victivallales bacterium | reverse complement strand
AGAGCTCCACGGAGCCCTTTCCCTTACCCATTCGAGTCTCGAGAGGCTTCTTCGTTATAGGCTTGTCGGGAAACATCCTGATCCAGACTTTCCCGCGTCGTTTCATGTGTCTTGTGACGGCCACACGTGCGGCCTCTATCTGATTGTTAGGTATGTAACCGCGCTCGAGCGCCTGAAGCCCGTAATCCCCGAAGTCAAGTTTGTTGTTCTTCAGAGCAAGGCCGGCAATGCTACCGCGCTGCACTTTTCTGTGCTTTACCCTTTTTGGCATTAGTGGCATCGTCTATCTCCTCGACGTTTTCCTTGTGACAAATCCAAACCTTCACCCCGATCTTGCCTGCGGGGGTCTGGGCTTCTGTGAAACCGTAGTCTATGTTGGCCTTCAGCGTATGCAGCGGAGTTTTTCCATCCTTGTACTGCTCGACACGGGCAAGTTCCGCTCCGCCCAATCTGCCGGCACAGCGCACCTTGATGCCCTCGACCCTCAGATCCATCGCAGTCTGTATGGCCTTCTTCATCGCGCGCCTGAAACCGATCCTCCGCTCAAGCTGCATGGCTATGTTCTCAGCCACAAGCTGGGCGTTGGTGTCCGCATTCTTGACTTCCTTGACATCAACGAGGATGTCGCGGCAGTCAACATGTTTGCTGATAAGCTGCCTGATCTTCTCCAGCTCCCCTCCCTTGCGCCCGACCAGCAGCCCCGGCCTGGCGGAGTAGATGGTCGCTCGTATGGAGTTGGTTGACCTTTCAAGCAGAATCTTTGAAATCGCCGCACTGAAGAACTCTTTCTTTATCTTTTCACGGATAACCAAGTCTTCGTGCAGCCATTTGCCGAACATTGACTTGCTGGCATACCAGCGGGAGTCCCAGTTCTTGTTGAGTGCGATCCTCAGACCTATAGGATTGACTTTTTGACCCACAGCAAGCTCCTTAATGTAATTAAACTTCGTTGTCCGACAGGACAATGGTGAAATGGCTGGTGCGTTTCAGTACCCTGCCTGCCATTCCGCGGGCCTTCGGCCTGAACCTCTTCAGCGTCGGACCGGGTCCGACTTCCGCCTTCAGCACAGTCAGGTCGCCGCCTTTCAAGTCGAAATTGTGCTCGGCATCGGCGATCGCGGTGCGCAAAGTCTTGCCAAGCAGGCGCGCGGCCTTGCGAGGCACAAGCTCCACCATACGGAGAGCGTCTCCAGCCTTCTTCCCGGGAAGAAGGCGCGCCACATGCCTCGCCTTTTCCGGCGATATCCTGACAAATCTTGAAACTGTCTTGACTTCCATGAAAAACTCCGGTTGGGCAGGGAGCTACCCCGCCCGTCATTGCTAATACTGACCCGCACGACTAAAGCCGCCGGATATCTTGAACACCACATTGCTCACTGGCCCGGTATCATCACCGTGCCCCGCGCAAGCCTTGAAATTTCGCCTGCCGTGACCAGTGCGGCCGATATGAACTGCCTGGTCTCTATAATGACAAGCTTGCAGGCGCCAGCTTCGGTGTGGAGCACTATACCTCCTCTCACACCCGACGCGGTGCCGGCGTTCAGGACGACGACCTGCAGTGAGTCGTTAACGGCCAACACTCTGCAGGACTTGAAGAGCAGATCCTCCGGGCGGGGCTGGATTCTGACATTGAAATTCTCGGCAGAAGCCCTCAGTCTACCCAGACGGAGCTTTGCCCTCGCCTTTTCGACATCCGTTATTGCTTCACGAACGAGGATGTCATCCAAAAAATTACAGCAATCAGCGACCAACGCCACCAGCTCTCTGCCGGCCTGGTTGAGCCCTTGGAGCACCTTGAGCACCTCAAGATTATGTTTGCTGTACTCTTTTCTTGCTCCCTCGGCTATCGAGGCCGCCAAACTTGCCTGCAACCTAAGGTATTCCTCGTCGCGCGCATCAGATTGTCTTAGAACCTCCGCAAGCTCCCTGCGCAAGAGCTCGAGTTCACGCTGAGTCATTTTCAGCTTGCCCTCGAGTTCCGTTACGGGGTCTGCGGCACCTATTCCCCTCCCGGTCTCCGTTTCGGCAGTGGCATCGTTCAATGACGGCTCAATACCCTGCAACGGACATGACTGAGACAAAGAGCCTATAAGAATAATCAGCAATGTGCTAACTGTCCATCCCCTTTTCATAAAAAAAACAGGTTTTTTTGGGTAAAAGGAGGTCTTTAGGCCTTTTGGCGACGAAAAAACGTC
>CAZANS010000436.1:0-2195 GCA_964486565.1 uncultured Victivallales bacterium | reverse complement strand
TAATCGAATCTCTTTCCGCCAACTCTCCCTTCGTCAGGCTCTCCGCTCCCCTCCCATCGAACTTCTTTGTCGTAATCTTAATCGAATCTCTTTCCGCCAACTCTCCCTTCGTCAGGCTCTCCGCTCCCCTCCCATCGAACTTCTTTGTCGTAATCTTAATCGAATCTCTTTCCGCCAACTCTCCCTTCGTCAGGCTCTCCGCTCCCCTCCCATCGAACTTCTTTGTCGTAATCTTAATCGAATCTCTTTCCCCAACTCTCCCTTCTAAGTGTGAGGGTGTAAGTGTGACGGGTGTAAGTGTGGGTTATCTGTTTTGTTCTGACTACGATACGGATTGTACACGGTTGAGGCACTTCTTGATCGCTGTGCCGATGGTCTGGTTGCTACCGGCGCTCACGCCGGCTTGATCTGCATATACGCTCCACTGCGTGACGATATCGGCCACATTGTCGACAATGGATACCGCATCGGCGGAAGCCATGCCAGCCTGTGTGCCCAGCGTCAGCAGATGTTTCCGGCCGGGGGCCTTGCCTTCACCTGCGATGGTCATGCTGTGCTCGCCGCCCGGACCATCCGCGAACATGAGATCGTATGCCGGTGCCAGCTCCCACTCGTCAGCATCGGTCAGGCGGAAGGCGAAATTCTTTACATGATCATCGCGGTTATGAGTGAGCACGTTGAACACCATGCGCCGATAGCATTCTGAGACCGCTTCATGGTCCCTGGTCAGGATATGGGTTATCTTCAGCAGCTGAGCGTAGTCGCAAGCAGGAATGCGAAAATTTGAATGGATCAGATTGCCAAATGTGTGAACATGATAACGATGCGTGCCGACACGATCAAATCGTCTTGTGCCGAAAAAGCGTTCTCCACTGTCTGTTTCGAACAACCTGGTTTGCGAAATGTCTATACCGGCGGCCCTGGCCATGAGTGAATAGGCAAACTCAATAGGGCCCGCATCGGCCAGGTCATCCTTGCCGGAAAACTTGATAAGCCAGGGCTCATAGTCAGGCGCCAGTCGGCCTGCCCCGGAAACGATCCGGTCGCGGTCAATACCCACCAACACTTTGGGTCGTGCCCCACCAGGACTTCCACCGGCCTGCATGAGCTGGGGTAATACCTCTTCAGCGGTACCCGCGAGCACCTGTTCGGAAGCCGCTGCCATTTCGTGCAGGTCCAGGGCCTCCATGTCCCAGCTTGAACAGTCGCCCGGCGGATGGTATGTCAGTGCGCCCATTGTTCGGGACCCAAGATAGGCCAGTCGATCCAGAATCGAGACCTCTGCCAGAGGTAACTTTTGCTGTCTGAAGAAACGATCCATCAACAACAGACCCCATCCGTCAGGAAGCGAATCATCGAAGAGCCCGAAGACAGGTCCAAAAGAAAGGTCACGATGCTCCAGTAACCCCGGTTCAGGTGGAAGCTTGAACGGGGACAGCCACAATGGTGACTGTAGAAATGCCGCATCGTACTCAAAGTAGACTCGACCGTTTCTCTCCGCGAGCTCTCCGACGAGCCGATCCGTTTCGGGTTCGCAGGTCAAATGTACGCTGAGCTTTTTCATGCGCGGCCTCGTTTCCGATCATGCCGCTTATCTATCGCTTCGAGTTCGGCAATGGAGGATGCGGATGGGGCAGACATGATCGCAGTGAAGTCGTCAAGGCGACTAAGTGCAAAGGCTAATCTCAACAGATTTTGCAGGGATACAAGCCCGGTTGTTTCAAATCGACGTAAAGAGGCAAGGCTCACTCCTGATCGCTCGGCCAGAGTGACCTGTTTCCAGCCTTTGGATAAACGAAGGGCCCGCGTCTTGTCTGCCAACTGCCGGGCGACCTCAACGGGTGTATGAAGCGAGTACTTGCTCATATGGTTAATATATTAGCTCTTATACTGTTGTGTCAAATATAAACAGCAATATATACAGAGTTGGTTGTGTAGCAGGAAGTTTTTACCACCAAAGATCGCGAAGACAGAGAGATTTAACAGAAGGTAACGAAGACAACAAAGGCCAAAGGGGAGCGGAATTTAACAGAAGATCGCAAAGTTAGCAAGGGGCCAGAGGGGAGGGAGAATTAACCACAAAGAACACCCTTCGATATCTCAGGACAAGCAAAGAACACAAAGACAGAGCAGAGGCGGGACAACCACCCTCCGTCGCCCTGCGGGCTATGAAGGACAGGCGAATTACACTAATT
>CAZANS010000435.1:0-2198 GCA_964486565.1 uncultured Victivallales bacterium | reverse complement strand
AAGAAAGTCTTTTTTTGTAAATCACTGCCCGCCACACGGTTTATGGGCGGGTCCGCCCGAACACTTCGTGGCGGAAGCTACCTCGGCCCCAACAAGGGGCTGTTTAATTTTCTAATTATCGTTTTTGATGCTTGGGCATTCATCATCTTCCACATGCACATTCCGGAGCACGATCAGCACAATCATTGCTACAACGGTAGCCATAATCGCTGGTCCGTACATTCCCATTCCGATCACCATTCCGATCGCGGCCACCATCCACATAGAAGCAGCAGTGGTCAAGCCCTTAACAATCCCGCGGGACTGAATAATGGTTCCAGCTCCAATAAATCCGATACCAGCAAGCGCATATGAAGCAACTCGTGAGATATCGACTGACCCTTCTGGGGCCATGGAGGCAAAGCTGATGGAAGCAATGGTAAACAAGGCTGTTCCCATTCCTACCAAAGCGTTCGTTCTAATTCCAGCCGGTCGGTGGCGGTATTCCCGCTCAAAACCGATTATTCCACAAAGCAATGTTGCCATTACAAGACGAGCTAGAATCTCTAGGTCGCCGATCACAAATATTTCTGGCATATTGTTCCGCTTATTTTGTAAAGTCTTTATGGTGGGCGTGCCTGGATTCGAACCAGGGACCCCAGTCTTATCAGGACTGTGCTCTAACCAACTGAGCTACACGCCCGCATTAGACGGTTGAATTCCCTCCAACTGTTGCGTCACGAGGACCCTGGTGAACTCGTCAACGTACGTTTGGTACGTTTCCTTTTCACCACCCCGTTCCTTATTTCAACGGTCTACGTCTTTGTATTGACAGGGCCTAGTATAGCGAAAAAAACAATCTTTGGCAAGTCCTCGCAAAGACTGTATATCTAGAGTAAAATAAGGTATAATCTAGCTACAATTAATCCCTTACTTATGAAAAAATTCATATATATTTTTGCCTTGGCCCTTCTTTTAGGACCACTGGCCCAAGCTCAGGCCGCTTCACAGATTATTTACGCTGATACCGTCCTAAATTCTTTTGGCCAGATTTTAACTACCGCTAATGCAACAGGTGAACCTGATGAAGCATATGCTGACTTTATGGCTCAAAATTCATACCTTGAGCTCAGCTTTGAAGAAGCTAGTTCATCTGACCTGACCATTCATTACACTTTACTCAACTACGGTGCTTCAGTCACTGTCACTTTCTATGATGCAGAAGGATATGTTACCTACACCCATGGTGACACTATGCCACTTGGCAACACGATGATCATTGAATATCAAGGAGAAACCCCTTATGAATATGTGCGGTTGAATTCAAACAACGACGTTACCTGGCGTTTGGACACAGTTTCAACCTTCGTCACTGTTTCTGAGCAAACAGAAGAAGTTGTCGTAGAAGAAGAAATAATTGAACCTGAAGAAATTGTTGAAGAGGAAGAAGGTGTAATCGAACAAGGAGATCTAATCAAACTAGTAGATGATGGGGATATTGAAACTACTTATGACTCTGCGGTTTACGCCATCGGAGCAGACGGCAAGCGTCACGCCTTCCCTAATGAAACCGTCTTCTACTCTTGGTACCGAGATTTTAATGATGTTCAAGAAGTAGATCAATCAATCATGGACGAATATTCTCTTGGAACAAATGTAGCCATGCGTCCAGGAACATATTTAGTTAAAATCCAAACTGTACCGGCCGTGTATGCCGTGGAGTACGGTAGTTTCTTACGACAAATTACAACCGAAGAATTAGCCGAGGACTTGTACGGAGCAGAATGGGCTAGCTTTGTTCGTGATGTTGCTGATGTATTTTGGGGAAATTATGAGGTAGGTGATGAAATCACAAGCGCGGTTCACCCTGACGGAACCTTACTGGTTGCTCCAAGTGGAGAGATTGTGTATTTGAATAATGGGGTGTACTACTCTCTTCCAGGGGACACCTATAATCAGATGCGTTTCCAATCAGCCTACCAAGTCCCAGCTTCCGAAGAGATCTTTGACATGTACGTTGACGGTGGTGATTTGATGCCACTCAACCACATGCTGTTTGCGTATTAAAAAAAGAATTAAAGAAGATCTAACAAAAACACCCCTGACAAAAGTCAGAGGTGTTTTTGGAGCGGGTGACGGGAATCGAACCCGTATCATCTGCTTGGAAGGCAGAGATAATAGCCTTTATACGACACCCGCAGGTATCTGGTTGGTCGGGC
>CAZANS010000434.1:0-2203 GCA_964486565.1 uncultured Victivallales bacterium | reverse complement strand
ACCATGCCTCCATCCTCATTTTGAGTTCGCAGTAGTTACTACAGTGTCACTCAAACAAGTCTCTGTGGCGATCAGCGGCTTGCCTTTTTCAGCGGCGAACTGAACGTAGTCATCCAAGGACTTCTCGTGGGCGTCTTTGTCGTGGACTGGGCTGTCGCACATCCAATAGGGGTGGATGCTGAGAATGTCACTGATCGGCTCGATCTGCCGAATGCCGTCCAGACCGTGTCCGGCGTGAATTCCCACGGTAATCGGCGCTTGGGCGCCACATCGTTTTGCGATGCCGCAACGCCATACATCAGAACTGTTGTCGTTCTATCATGCTGTTCCCTCCATTGCCTGGCATCATTTTTTCATGGTGCCTTCTTCGAAAGCCTTCAATTTTGCATCGGTTCCGAAAACTAACAGCCTGTCTCCCGGGAAAATAACGTCATCGCCTGACGGCGCTATTACTGTTTTAGACCCGTCATTCTCTTTCCTATTGCGGTTGATTGCAAGCACCATTACCCCGAAGGATGATCTTATTGCAGTATCAACAATGTTTTTGCCGTACCATCGTTCAGGCACTTCAATTTCCAGAACACTGATACCCTCGGCGACCTCGACATAGTCGTGTACAGACGAGACGGCCAATGTACGGGCAAGTCTCAGGGCGATGTCGCGGGCCGGATAGACAACCTTGTCGGCACCAACCTTCAACAGCACTTTCCCGTGTGTCTCTGAAAGAGCCCTCGCAACGACATATGGCACTTTGAGTTCTTTCAGTGCCATTGTGACCAGGATGCTTGCCTCCATATTCTCGGAGATCGTGACCACGGCGGTGTCGCATTCGCTGATGCCTGCCTGCTCAAGAATGCCCTGCCTGGTTGCATCGCCTATCACCGCCTTGGCAACTGTGGATGCAATAAGCTCGATGGTTTCCCTGTTTATATCCATCAGGATAACTTCGACCCCTTGATCGGCAAGACCTGCTGTTTTCCTCGGCCATCAAAAGGAACCAGTAGAACAAAGAGATTGATATAATGCTCATCACGGAGATTGAAACCGCCTCCCTGACGATCCTCATGGAGATTGCGCGGTCGAGGAATTCAGGCTCGTCCCTCCCTCTTATCATCGCATATAAAGTAATCCCGAGAACAAATGCAGTGGTGACTTTGATGCCCCCTGCAGTCGAACCCGAGCCTCCGCCAATAAACATCAACATTATTGTCATGAATTTCGAGGGATTCGAGAGGCAGGATATGTCAACAGCATTAAACCCGGCCGTCCTTGGCGTGACGGCCTGTAAAAAAGACACCAGCATCTTTCCGGGAAAGCTCAAAGGTTCAAGGGTCCCGTTCCATTCAAGAACAGCAAACAGAAGCCAACCTAATAAAGTCAACGCCCCAGACAGCAAAAGCACGACTTTGCTATGGAAGGAGAGCCTCCCGCGGAAGCTGAGATTTCGTCTCCAGGGGCGCAGGGAAAAAATATTGTAGACGACCAGAAACCCTAGGCCACCCAATATTATCAGTGATGATACCGTAAGCAGAATCACCGGGTCCTCCCTGTACGTGACCAAGCTGTCTTCAAAAAGCGAGAAACCGGCGTTGCAGAATGCGCTTATCGAATGAAAAACCGCGAGTTTGATGCTTTTGCCGGGGTCAAAACCCAGCGAGTAGAAACGCAAGGCTAGGATTGTTGCCCCGACAAGCTCGACGAGTATTGTGAATATGACTGTCATTAGCAGGATGGATTTGCCGGGACAACTTCCCGTACAGCCGTTTGTAGTGTCCAGAAAGACTTTTTCATGCTGAATGCTCAGCCGTCTGCCCACCGCCACCAGCAGAAATGTCGCCAAAGTCATAATACCCAGTCCGCCCAGTTGTATAAGAGAGAGTATTACCGCATGCCCAAAGGAAGAAAAATATGTACCTGTATCTACGACTATCAATCCTGTCACACAGGTTGCGCTTGCGGATGTAAACAGTGCATCGAGGGGGTTTGTCCAAGAACCACTACTGCTGGACAGAGGGATCATAAGAAGCAAAGCTCCCAGCAAGATAGCCGACCCGAAAGATTTGACCGCGATCCACTCGGGGGGTGCCGCGCCCTTACGTCCACGAAAAAATCTCATGTCATTACATCCACGTACAAACACGAAGAATAACTGATAGGAATTTTAATTTTCAACATGTGTGGAAACTACATGCGGTGAGAGTAA
>CAZANS010000433.1:0-2225 GCA_964486565.1 uncultured Victivallales bacterium | reverse complement strand
AATTTTATTGCAAATACATGTTGAACAATTTATTATGCGAACTGGCACCAATATTTCGGAAGACGAATGAAACCAACCCACTGTCATCCTCCCCGCTGCCCTTGCCATGCCTGAGGGATATAGAGGAAGAACTGTGCGCCCTTCTTTCCGCTCTTGACAAGAATGCTTCCCCCGGCTTTCTTGAGGATGGCGTACACCGTGGCAAGCCCGAGACCCGTTCCAGTCTTCTTCGTGGTGAAATAGGGCTCGAATATCCTGCCCTTGATCTCGTCGCTGAGCCCGGGGCCTGTGTCGGAGACATCCAGGATTACGTAATTCCCGGGCTGTATGTCAAGCTGCCTCGAGTATATCTCGTTCACAACCGTGCTCCAGCACCTCACTGCGATATCCCCTCCATCGGGCATCGCATCTCTGGCATTTATCACAAGGTTCATCAGAATCTGCTCGATATGGGTCTGGCTGACCTTGAGGCTCGGCAGGGAATCCTCGATATCAACATTAAGTTTTATCGTGTGCGGCAGGGACTTCTTCAGAATCCCGGCCATCGTCTCTATTGTCTCGTTGGGGGTCGTGCAGGAAGCCCGCTCGTTTTCATCGTTAGCCCTGGAGAACTGCATGAGCTGCCCTGTCAGCCTGGCTGCGTTCTTAGCGGCCTTCTCAAGCGCATCCATCTCCTCGCTGGGCGAGCCCTTCATCTTGATCATGCTAACATACCCGAGAATGGTGCTGATATAGTTGTTGAAGTCATGGGCAATGCCCGAGGCCACCATACCTATGGAATCCATCTTCTGCGACTGTATGAGGTGCATCTCCAGCTCAACCCTCTCGGTAATGTCGTGCATGACTCCCCTCGACCCGACAATCTCCTTGTTGTCGTCATAGATCGGCGACGCATTCACGCTCATCACACTGCCCGACACCCCGTCAAGGCACATAGACACCCTCAAATGGCTCAATCTGTTGCCGTCATTGACCATCCTGGCGAAGGCATCCTTGAATGAGAAGGTCTCGGAGCTGTCAACCAGCTCGATCAGGCTCCTGCACTCGAAAGCCTCGGAGGATATGCCCCCCATCTGCTCCCGTGCGAAATTCAGGAACGTGAAGTTCCCACCGCAGTCGGTCTCGAATATGATGTAGGGGAAGGATTCCATGATCGCAAGAAGTCGTGACTCTATCTCCTTGCGCGCGTCTCGGCTGGCGGTTATCGCGCCCTCCAATATTGTCACATAGCGGTTCCCGAAATACCGCTTAAGGAGCGACAGCATGACTATCATGAAGAAAAATATCACCAAAGGCACTGCATAGGCTATCGGGAATCCCTCGGAAGCCATCTTGACGGCATCGGCCGGAGCCTCCACGCATATCACCCAATGGCTTAAGGAATCAAGGTGGACAGAAGTGTAGTACACGAGATACTCCTCCACCCGGCCATCGCCAAGCTCCCTCGTGTAGGAGTCGTGCCCGCATCTCCTCGCCAGCGCGGAGGACATGAAGCGCCTCCTGTCAAGCGACAGCCCAGAACCCATCTTGGGCAAACTTCCCTGCTCATATACCACCGACATGCCCTGGTCGAATATCCATGCGTACTCGGAGTCCCCCAGCGCGATATCGTGGAATATCCGCTTTGCCACGGCATCTATGTCTATGACGTAGCAAAGTATCCCTGAAAGCCCATCCCCCTCGTTTTCAAAGACAGGCGACATCAGGCAAATGACCATATTGCCGCCGACATTGAAGGGAGGGGTTGAGATGATGCTCTTTGGATTCCCGGCCATCCTTTGAAGATAGGGCGCGAGAAGTCTTTCTTGGCCGGCTAGCGTGTTGCGGGGAGAGGCATTCGACACTTTCCCTTCCATAGACAGAAACATGGCTGCCCTTACCCCGTCAGGGGCAAGTGTCCCGGAAAGCAACTGAAGCCTTTCTGACATACCATCCCCCCCGATGCCCGCCCCATCCTTCTCGATGAAGCTGCGCTGGGTCTCGAACATCCGGGAAACATAGGACTCCAAAAGAGTGCTCAGCGACATCGTCGAGCACTGCGCGCTGCGCAGATACGCTTGATAGGCGTTCGTGCGAGCATTGATATACAAGGAGACGCACAACGCCATCACCCCAACGCACACGAGCAGGAAAGCTATGAAGAAACTCCGGTCAAGCAATGCGCTGACACGCATGAAATGCTCTATCTTCTTGTTCTTCGCGCCATCCATGGATTCAACCTTTCA
>CAZANS010000432.1:0-2232 GCA_964486565.1 uncultured Victivallales bacterium | reverse complement strand
GCGGGGCAGAGGCTTGTGCAAGTGGTGTTGAGCGACCAGAAGGCTAGAAAGGATCTTCTCGACTCGCTCCAGACCGCGCTTTTCTTCGGCATAGTGAGCAAGGAGGAGCGCTTCAGGAAAAACGAATTCCCTGTCAGGATCCACAAGTCCAACATCCGCGAGAAAGCCCGGAGATTCACTGAGATCCCAACTCCCGTTGATGCGGCGGCGAGCATCGCCAAGGAGGCAGCCAAGAGCTTCGCCCCGGAGAACAGGGAGATCCTGAGAAGCGCCCTGGAGAAGATCCTCAACGCGGTGGTGAAGGACAATCTGGTCTACGACGAGGCGATGACCGAGTCTGACAGGAAGGTCGCGGTAGCAGAAATGGTCCCGATAAGAAGAAGCGTCAAGGAGGGAGAGGTGCTCCTCAGCAAGGGGCAGGTCGTCAACACCAGAAATATCGCAATATACAACGAATATCTCACGCAGAAGCAGCAGATCAGGGGCAGAAAGGATTTCTTCAGGAACTTTTTCGTGAATGCATTCCTGTGCATGATTATCATGTGCATATCAGGGATATACATAAGCCATATCCATCCGGAGATAATAGAGAGCAACCACAAGATGGGCTTGATCGGCACGGTTGTTATTTTGGCTGTGCTGACCAACTATTTCTCAATTGAGCTTTTCGGGCATCTCAGGCCGGTCTTCGACCTTCATCCGCACCTGCTGTTCTCCATTATCCCGCTGGCAATGGTGTCAATAGTGCTGTCTCCGATGTTGGGGCTGAGAGTCGCCCATTACGCAGGTCTCTTCGTTTCGATAATAACGGCGATGCAGCTTGACAACTCCTTCCCGATATTGATAAACGGGATGCTTATCTGCGGCATCAGCGGGTTTTTTGTCAGGCACAGGCCCAACCACAGGTCATACTTCCTGTACGCCGCGCTGGTTGTTGCATTGGGCACGCCCTTGCTCTCTCTCATACAGCTCTGGGCCGCCGAGGGGAATCCATCGAATGCGGCAGGGATCATCGCGTTCGGTGTGGTCAACGGAGTGTTTACAGCCATCATTTCCTTGGTTCTTCTATTCATACTGGAAATCATTTTCCAGATCAGCTCCGACATGACTCTGCTCCTGCTCTGCGACTACAATCATCCTCTGCTGAAGAGGCTACAGCTTGAGGCGCCTGGCACCTACCATCACAGTTTGGTGGTCTCCACATTGGCCGAGCACGCGGCAAATGCAATACACGCGAATCCCATCCGTGCAAGAGTCATCGCCTTGTTCCATGACATAGGCAAGATGGTCAAGCCCGAGTACTTTGCAGAAAATCAGTACGAGTCTGACAGCAAGCATGGCCGACTCAATCCAAGAATGAGCAGCCTTGTCATTCTGAACCATGTCAAGGAGGGGCTCGACATGGCGCTGAAGCACAAGCTGAGGAAGGTCATTCGTGACGGGATACAGCAGCATCACGGCACGGATGTGGTATTCTTCTTCTACAAGCAGGCGCTTGAGGAGGCCAGGCTTAAGAACACGACCGTCAACGAGAGTGATTTCCGCTACCCCGGCCCGCTGCCTCGCGAGAAGGAGGTTGTGATTCTCAGCCTTGCCGACGCTGCCGAGGCGGCCTCTCGCTCGCTGCAGAAGCCCAGCCCCCAGAAGATAGACGCGCTTATCTGGGAGATTTTCCGGAAACGCATAAGGACAGGGCAGCTCGACAATGCAAACCTTACCTTCTGGGAGCTCAGGAAGATCAGGGAGAGCTTTGTCTCCACCCTGACCACGATGATGCACGGGAGGATCGCTTATCCAAAAGAGCAGGAAGAGGACGATGAGGACGATCTATTCATGGCGGCGAACGGCATTCAGGCCTCCGAGGAGGCGGGAAGTTGGAGCGCTGATATCTGAAATTGCGAATCTCGCAGAACTTGTTCTGCCTGACGGGGCGCTCCTCTCGGTCGTCTTCGCCGGGCCCAGGACTATGGGAAGGCTCAACAGCAGGCATCTGGGGCACGACTACGTCACAGACGTGATCTGTTTCGAATATTTCTCCTCCGGCGACCCGGTGGAGCCGGGGGATGTCGCAGCCGAGATCTTCGTGTCTCCCGACATGGCGCTGCTCCGTTCGGAAAGTGACTACAGCCTGAACTACTCAGAGGAGCTTGTGCTGTATCTTGTCCATGGCATACTGCATGCAAGGGGGCTGGGAGACGGGACTGCCGAGGAAAGACTTGCCATGAGGCGGTC
>CAZANS010000431.1:0-2236 GCA_964486565.1 uncultured Victivallales bacterium | reverse complement strand
TGGGTTTTGATTTTTCAGGATTCCATACTAGAGTTAGGTGTAGGCGCTTTATTGCGCCGTCATAGAGATTGCAAGCTATATTACGGAGATACTATGTCAGGACACAGCAAGTGGGCGAACATAAAGCACAGGAAAGGTGCTGCGGACAAGAGGAAGGGGAGGGTTTTCTCGAGGTTGGCAAAGGAGATAATGGTTTCAGCTCGCAACGGAGGCGGCGACCCAGATGCCAATCCGAGGCTGAAGACGGCCCTTACTGCGGCAAGGGTGGCCAACATGCCCAATGCTAATGTGGACAGGGCGATAAAGAAGGGCACCGGCGAGATAGAGGGGGAAGCCTTGGAGGAGATGATATACGAGGGCTATGGGGCAGGCGGGGTGGCTTTTCTGGTGGAATGCCTGTCAGACAACCGCAACAGGACTGCGGGCGAGATACGCATGATATTCGACCGCAACAACGGCAACCTCGCCGCCAGCGGCGCGGTGACATGGATGTTTCGCCGTAAGGCCAGATTCTATGTGACAGGGAAGAAGGCCACCGAGGAGGAGCTGCTCGATATGCTTATTGACGCTGGCGTGGAGAAGATAGATATTGAGGACGGCATGGCCGAAGTTGTCGGGTCTCCGGATTCGTTTGAAGCCATTTCGAAGATACTTTCCGGAGCGGGGCTTGTTGTCGAGGAGTCGGGAATAGTGCAGGTGGCCGAGAATTCTGTCGCCGTGGATGATTTCGATTGCGCCAAACAGGTCTTGAGGCTGTCCGAGAGGCTCGAGGAACAGGAGGACGTACAGTCAGTTTATAATAATGTCGAGATGTCGGCGGAGCTTATGGAAAAAGCTTCCGAGAGCATCTGAAAAACGGGGAGAGCAAAAAAATGCGTATTGCAATAGCTGGATTGTTTCTTTTTCTCACGCTGTTCCGGCTTTGGGGAGTCGAAGGCACGGTTACCGCGACAAAGCTTAATGTGAGGGTCAAGCCAGGCACCCGCTACGAGGTTGTTGCACGGCTTGACAAGGGCGACAAAGTCAATGTCTTGGAGCACGACGCGGAATGGTACCGTATCCCAGCCACTCCAGAGACTAAGGTTTTCGTGGCCAAGTCCTTCGTGGAGGGAGGCAGGGTCGTCAAGGAGGCGCATCTTCGTGCAGGCCCCAGCGTGGCTTTCACCGCATACCGTATGGCTTCTGCGGGGGAGCCGGTGAAGGTTGTTGACGACTCCAGAGAAGACTGGCTCCAGATAGAGCCACCAAAAGACTTGTCCGTTTGGGTCAGCGCACAGTATATCCACATGCCCCCTGAAAATGCAGCGAAGCTTGCCGCCAAGCCGCCGGCGGAGCCGGCTGCTCCTGGGCAGATCGCCGAGAAGCTTCCGCCTGCTCCGAAGAAACCCGAGCCCACTCCCCCCCCAAAGCCTTCCAACACAGATGTCCTGCCGTTCACCGACGACAAGGCAATGACCGTGTCTGTGGACGGCACAGTACTGCCACTGAAGGATCAGGCATATTTCACTCATGCCGTGGCGGTGAAGGTCGCCGGAGAGTTCTTTCCCCTATGCTACATCCGGTCCGACAAACATGACTTGAAGCCCTTCGAGCGGATGCATGTCAATGTCATTGGCAAACAACGATGGGTCAGGAACTGGAAACGACCTGTCGTGGAAGTCGAGAAGATCAGGGCTACAGAGTGATAGTGTTTAGGATTTCGGATTTTTTTGGCCAATAATTGGGGAGTCGGCAAAGGCGGTGTTCTCGCTTAAAGTCGAGCCGGGCGAGTTCAGGATCAGCGTCGGAGGCGGACAGCCCTCCGACCCAACGCACGCTCAGTCAACACAACTCTGGAAATAATATGACAAAACTTAAGGTCGGCCTCTACGGCAACAACGGGCATCAGATCCACAGCGCGCTGGAGGATCACCCGTCGGCAAAGGTCATGGCAATCGCGAAATTCGCTGAAATCCCCGATTCCCTTAGTTCCGCAGGCATCAGGGTATGCGACTCGCTAGACGAACTTCTCGCCGACCCCGAGATCCAGGCGGTGTCCCTGTGCTCGCCGTTGCGAAAATCGCAGGCCGCGGACGCGTTGAAATGCATGCGCGCAGGAAAACACGTCCTGGCAGAAAAACCCTGCGCCTTCGAAGAGGAAGAGCTAGGCTCCATCATGCAGACATCAAAAAAGACAAAAACCGTCTTCCACGAGATGGGCGGGACAGTCTACTCCCAGCCATATGCGACAATCGCA
>CAZANS010000430.1:0-2241 GCA_964486565.1 uncultured Victivallales bacterium | reverse complement strand
AGCCTGTTTTCACGCTCGGCCAATCTGTTGGTCTTGTAGTTTATGTGCGGAACTTGTGGCTGATTCGGAAAGAAAAGAAGGCGCTGGCTTGTGATTGAAATCCAGCAGTGTTATGAAAAACACTTATACACGTTGGGAATTAAAACATTACATGCCGACGCTTCTTGAGCATGCCTGCATCTATGATATGCGAACAGCGGTAGGTTATGGAGACCATGCATCGGCTGGTGTTTATGAACTCCACTATATTCATTCAGGGGAAGCGGGATGGGTACTGGAGGATGGTACTTCGATGAGAGTGACCGGCGGTTGCTGCTCGCTGATACAGCCCGGGGTGATGCACCGCATGGATTACGGCGTGATAGCGCCCTGCAAACTTCTTGCCCTGTGCATCAAGGAAACACCTCCTGAAATATCCAGCCCTTATACGCAAAAAGAGGCAAAAGCCATCTATCATGTGCTGAAGAAATCTGGGAATAGCGTTGTGCCCGCCGGGCCGGAAGTGGATGCCGTGTTTTGCACATTAAGAAAAATCTGCATCCAGTTTGAGGGGAAAAAGATTCCGCCTCTGCAGGAAGCCTCTCTGCGGATGATGACGGCCGATCTTCTGATCAAGTGCGTCGAATCGTTCACGCAACATCACGCATCCGAGCATTTCTACATGACCCGGAAAGCCAAGCGTTATATCGAAGATCACCTGGAAAGAGAGTTGTGCATCGGCGACATTGCGGCCGTCGTCAAGATGCACCGTGTGCTGTTTCATAAAATATTCCTGAAGGAGACCGGGCTGACGCCAGCGGATTACTGTATGCGGCGCAGACTGGAAAAGGCCCAGCAGCGCCTGCGGGAAACATCCGAAAGCATTACCGGCATTGCCCATCGATTCTGTTTTTCCAGCAGCCAGACGTTCGCGACATCTTTCAAGCGATACTTTTCCGTGACGCCGTCCCAGTACAGAAATGGACGTTGTCCAAAGTAATATTACAAAAACGAACGTCAATTTTCCTTGAAAATAGCAGTAGCAATTCTAATTTTGGCGGCTTGACGCGTTGTTGATGGGTGCGCTGGGAGGCATGTAAGGGGCATGCCGGGATAGCATCGAAAAAAGTTCAACTTTTTTCTGAACTCTAAGCCGCCTTTGATGTATTTCTGTTTTCCATGGAGACGGAAAAGATTATTCAAGGACGTTGCATTACAGGTCAGGATATCGTCCTGATCCGTTGTTTATTGACCAAGAACCCCGCTTGGGGCCGGAGACGGCTTTCAATAGAATTGTGTGTGCGATGGGACTGGCGTAATGGTGCCGGGCAGATAAAGGACATGGCTTGCCGCACACTTCTGCTGAAATTGGAGCGGGCTGGCGAGATACAGCTTCCTCCACGACGAGGCGGACGACCCAACGAACGGGGTTATCGGCAGCCCGTTAAGATGAGTCACGACACCAGTCGGGTTGAAAGCGATCTCCGAACCTTGCAACCCGTGTTGATTGAACCGTTGAAGGCGGGCGATAAACGGTTGCCCTTGTTCAAATTCCTCCTTCATCATTATCATTATCTCGGCCACAGTACCTGCGTTGGTGAGAACCTCAAGTACCTGGTCTGTGATAACACTGGGCGGCCCTTGGCCTGCCTGCTGTTCGGCGCGGCGGCCTGGAAGACAAAATCCCGCGACGCCTTTATCGGATGGGATGTCGCTTCCCGGAAACGAAACCTCTCTCTGCTGACGAACAACACCAGGTTTTTGATTCTGCCGTGGGTGCGGGTTCCCCATCTGGCCAGCCATGTGCTGACGCGGGTTCGCAAACAACTTTCGGCTGATTGGATTTCAAAGTACGGCCATCCGATTCATCTGCTGGAGACTTTTGTCGAACGAGACCGGTTCAAGGGAACCTGCTATCGTGCTGCGGGCTGGCTGCACGTCGGTGTTACCACCGGCCGCAGTCGCAACGATAAGGATTTTACGCTCTCTGTGCCGGTCAAAGAAGTCTATCTCCAGCCACTGACGGCTGATTTCCGGCGGAGGCTGTGCGCACCCGCCTGCTCCCTCCCGGAAGGGAGGGCGGGCAGGTGAGCCTGAAGTGCTTCGATC
The DNA here is from genome assembly GCA_964486565.1 of uncultured Victivallales bacterium. Classification (GTDB taxonomy): domain Bacteria; phylum Verrucomicrobiota; class Lentisphaeria; order Victivallales; family JAADHT01; genus JAFGFR01. Next base: position 153 of record CAZANS010000430.1, on the reverse strand, counting down.
AACTGGTGGGCGAGTTGAAGCACACCCTCGGAGAGCTTCCCGATAAGCGCAGAGGAGACAATACGCAATACTCCATGGAAACGATCGGACTGAGTGCCTTCTCGGTGTTCTTCACCCAGTCACCTTCGTTCCTCTCCTACCAGAAAACAATGG
>CAZANS010000429.1:0-2241 GCA_964486565.1 uncultured Victivallales bacterium | reverse complement strand
CCAAACCCAGCGTAGCCTTCGCGTACACGCTCAGGTTGTTGCGGTCGCGGTAGAGATAGCCTCTCATTCGGCCAAGCTCGGACTCGCCCATTCCATCGTCGGCAAGCACCATATAGACCAGCGAGTCAATGTTGTCAGCCGATGCCTTGTAAGGATCTTTTTTCTTGGGATGGTTGTCGAGTTTCGCGGTCTCGCCCTGGAGATAGGCCTTGAGCCATTCCACTCCCCGGCTCACCATGTCGGGGGGAATCTCCACTCCGAACTCGCCCGCCGCCTGCAGCCCATGCACCACCACACATGTTGTGTGAGGATATGACCTCTCGCCCCAGCCGGAGAACCAGCCCCAGCCGCCGTCGGAAACCTGCATGGCCTGGAGCCTCCTGACACCCTCCGCCACCATGTCTTTCACCACAGCCTCGTCGAATACCGGGTTGTCGGTGTAGACCGGCTTGCCTTCCGCGTCGTGGCCGATGATTATCGCCCGTCTCTTCCATTGTGCCGCACGCGCCTCGTCATCACCTATCTCCTGCGCGTTCAGATTCGTCCGCTTCTCGCGTACCGCAGCCATGTCAAGCCCCATTCCCTCGAGCACCTTGCCGACTATCGCGGTGGGCACAAACCTGTTCAGCATCTGCTCCGTGCAGCCGTAGGGATACGACACCAGATAAGGCAGGGCGTCAACTATCGCGCCGGCAAGCGTCGGAGAGTAGCGAAGCTCCAAAACCGTCTCCTCAATCCTCCGCTCTCGCGGGACATCAATTGCGAATTTCGCAACCCCATCCGCGCTGTCCGAAGGGATGCAGCCAGAGAAAGGAACCTGCTTGGAGATGCCGTGGACATATACAGGGAAAGACATCTCCATCGCGTCGCTGTCGTCCCCGGTGACCGCTGCCATCGCGATCTTCGCCTCGCCCTCCTTCACGGCCCTGACGCGCCAGTCAACACGCACCTCGCCGCCCGACGGAATACTCGCTGGACGCGAGGCAGAACCCTTGTCAACAAACTCCAAAACGCCACCTTTAAGCATCAGCGAAACCTTCGCATCCTTCGCAGAATCGTGGTAGTTGTGGACCACCGCCGAAAGCACGGCCTCGTCCTTCTCCACAAAGAACCGCGGCGACTGAAGACGGATGATCAAGTCCTTCGATGTGATGACCTCAGTCTCCCCCTGCCCTACTCTGGTTCCACCGGACATGGCCCATGCCTTAATCTTCCATGTCGTCAGGTTCTCCGGCATGTCAAGCTCTATCTCCACTGTCCCGTCGGCACCGGGAACCAAACCCGCGCTCCAGTACGCGGTGTCCGCGAAACTGCTCCGCACATGCACACCCTCACCGAATGACTCATCTTCGGAAGATCCCATGTCCTGCACATCCACAGCCGCCTCCGCCACAGCAACGACCGAATCGGCAGCCACCGCCATCATAGCCATCGGCGCAGACGGTACCGCACCCTTTGCGCGCCTAACCTCACCGCGCCCGGCGGCAAAACCGTTTAGAACACCCCCCTCTGCCTCGGCATCCTCGTCAAGCATGTCCCCGAAAACCCCCAGCCGGCCCATCCTGGTCTCGCCGCGTTTCAGCACGTTCCCGAATATCGCGGACAGATTCGATGCTGTCTGCACGTTATGGTTTCTTCTCCATTTCCAGAAGAACTCCTTGATGTCCGGGACGTTCGACCCGCCGCTGATATACTCGACAGACTTGTCGTACACCGTGACCGCCACGGAACTTTTAACAGGACGGCCGGCGATATCGGTGAGCCTGAGCTTGACCACAGCCTTCTCCCCGGGCTTGTACCTTTCCTTCACGGAATCCACCTCGACGTTGAGCACTCTGCTTTCCGGCGGGACAATTATCTCGCGCACCGCAGTGTGTATCCTGCCGCCCTCCACGGTCAGTGCCTCGACAAAAAAGTTAGGCATGTCCCTAAGCTCGACATCCACAGACTCAAACGCGCTCTTGCCCTTCAGCTTCAAAACCTTGGGAGCAAGATACATCCCGTTGACAGCCCTGACGAAAAACAGCACGCAACTGTCCTCCCTGGCTGTGTTTATCAACAAATTCGCCTTCTCGCCGGGGCGGTAATCCTTCCTGTCGTTCAACACCTCTATCGCGTTGAAACGGAAGTCGCCACCCGCCGCCTTCCAGTCCGGATCCGCACCCCTCACCATAAACACATACCCACCATCAATACTAACACCCTTCGAGTCGGTAACCTTGAAGACCAAACGATACTGAC
>CAZANS010000428.1:0-2255 GCA_964486565.1 uncultured Victivallales bacterium | reverse complement strand
CGTGTCGCCGGCCTTGTGGTTTCCGGGATTGACTATGCTCTCGACGACCCATGATCCTTGGAGTGCGAAGGGTACCATGATGAAATGCTCGAACACCCCCTCCGGCACCGAGCCGAGCTTGTCGCCGGCAGAGACCTTGTCGCCCTTCTTGACGCAAGGCGTGAAGTCCCAGGCCTTGTCGTAGTCTATCGCCGGCAGATAAAGCCCTCGCTTGAGGAAATACCCAGACTTCTCAGCCAGATCGTTAAGCGGGTTCTGGAGGCCGTCGTATACCTGGGTGAGCAGGCCTGGGCCGAGCTCGGCACTGAGCAGCTCGCCGGCGAACTCCACCTTGTCGCCGACCTTCAGGCCGACAGTCTCCTCGAAGGACTGCAGGTCGGCGCGCCCCCCGCGCACCCTGATCACCTCGCACTTGAGCCGATCGTCCCCGCTGATGGCGTAGGCCACCTCGTTCTGTATCACCGAAGAGGCGAACTCCACTGTTATCATGTTGGAGTTGATCCCTACGATCACTCCCTTTTTGGCTTCAGACATTTTGTCGCTCCAAAATAATAAAACAATAAATATATCTTGTCGAATCAGGTGGCGCCATCGGCGACAGCCCCGTATATACTGTCCGTGATCTGGTCGAAAAACTTCGCCCCACGCTCATTGTCGCGCAAGCCATGCTTGTGGCATATCAGCAGCTTGAGCTTATAGACACACAGCTTTACGAAGTCGAAGTAATGACCGCACTCGAGCTCCTCGAGCCTGCACCACCGCAGGCTGTCGAGTATCTTCTCGGTCTCGAGCGGGTTATGTTTGCCAAAAGCCTCTGAAAGAGCGTGGCCTATCTCCGAGTAACTCCCGCCACCGGAACGAAGATGCCCGCGGGAGTCCCCGCCAGCATCTGATGCCTTCAGCCTTATATGCACCATGGCGTTCCTCAACGCAGTCTCCCAGTCGTACCATGCGGCTATGGCAGGATGCACACCCAAAGGGACATCCTCAGGCGGCAGCAAAGAAAGATGCTCAAGCTGCTTAAGTTCATAGTCGGAGACGAATCCGCGCAGCCTGGCGATGAACTCCTCGGGGAAGAATGGACATTCCCCGCCGGGAAGCAACATCGGCAAGGTGCTCACTATGTAGTAATGCGATGCCATGCCGTCAGGAACCCTGCTTGTCAGAATTGAGCATTGAAGCCAGCCTCGGGTCAAGATACGCGCAAAGCATCTCGGACAAGGCGCTGTCCGAGAAGTCAAAGAACAAATCCTTGCCCTTGACCCCCAACTTCAAACCGCCAGTTATCCCCTCCCCCCTCAGCAGCTCGGGATCATCCTTCAAACTCTTCTTCAAAGAAGCAAAAAGCTTGTCCCCAACCTTATCCAAGTCCTTTGGCGACAAAAGAACCTGAATCCGCACCGCGGCATCCTCGCTCTCCGAAGCAAACTTCTTCGCCATCAGCAATACTATCTCACCCATCTCAGACGCGGTCATCGCCTCGCCAAAAGTCGCCGCGCAAAGCCTCTTCAGCCTCTTCTGCAGATCCTTCTCAAGCGCCAGCAGCACATCCCTCGATGCCTGCCTAACCGACTCCGCCGCTCGCTTCTCCTCGTTCCTGGCATCCTCGACACCCTTGGCGACTATCCCCTCGGCCTCCTTCTTCGCGTCGGCCACTATCTTCTTGGCATTATCCTTCGCCTCGGACAATATCCTCTCGCGCTCGGCCTCGGCCTTCTTGACACCCTCGTCGTTTATCTTGCGAAGCAGACTCTGCAGTTCCTCAGCCATTGCAATTCTCCATAGATTTATCTAAACATAAAACTCGTCAGATTCAAAAGCCCGCTAATTTACACTCAAACCAGAAGAATGCAATCCCGTTCGCTCAAATTAGCACGGAGTATTTCCCCCCATCGTGCCCCTCCTTGTCTTTTGTCTAATCGCCAATGCTACATTCATTCAAGTGCGAAGTGCAACTTCATGTAGTTGATTAAGATTGTCAATTGGTATATCTTTATTAATTGAACAAAAAGCATAGCTGTCCAAAAGGAGGGGTATCTGAGCCGTCTGGACCGATATATTGAGCGCAACCCCGTTGCTGCCAACCTATGCAAGCTTCCATGGGATTACCATTGGTCAAGTGCTTCGGCCTATGTCAATGGTCAAGATGACGAACTGGTTGTTGTTGATGATTTGCTGCACTGAGCCAATTTCAAAACTCTGCGTGAACCGCGTTGGGAGCGCAGGCGCGGCAGACGGTGCGGCGAAATGGCTGG
>CAZANS010000427.1:0-2262 GCA_964486565.1 uncultured Victivallales bacterium | reverse complement strand
CGAGAGCTTGAGCAGAAGAAAGACGAGTTCAGCGAGCTGGCGCGGCGTCTTGTGGCAGCCGAAGGCGAGAGCCATCGGTATAAGGACGAGGCCAAAGGGCACAAGGATGCGATGGAGAATCTGCGCGAGAGGGCTCAAAAATCCGAGATGAGGCTGGCCGAGGTTCATAACGACATGAAAAAGAGCATAGACAAGCTCGTTGCCCTTGAGGAGGAGAATGCAAAGCTGAAGCTTAAATACGGTGTGGACACGCGTGACACTGGGGCCCGGATAAAGGAGCTGGAGGCATTTGCCTCTGCACTGAAGAAGTCCAACAACGACTACGACAACAAGATTGTCATGCTTACCAACGAGTTGGTGGCGATGAATTCCGCTTTGGCGGAGAAGAGCAGGCAGTTGGATAAGCTGGAAAGGAAAGGTGATGATGAGCCTCCCGCCACTGCGGTTGCCGCCGAGGCAGCCCCCGGTCCCGATCGTGTCGAGGCGCTGACGCAGGAGAACTTGCGCCTGATGGCGATGATTAAGGATGCCGAACTAAAGCTCGCTGATGTCGCGTCAGCGAAAGACAACTCCCCCCACCCCTCCCCGGCCAGGACCGACATCGCAAATATCGAGAAGATGCTCGCAGAAGCCGTCGCCGCGGAGAAGGAAGGGAAAAATGAAGCTGCATTGTGGAACTACATGAATGTCCTGGAGAAGGATCCTGAAAACGGCAAGGCGCTTGCCAGGGCCGGGAGGATAACCGCCGACACGGGGAGTCCTCAGAAAGCTATCGTCCTGCTTGAGATGGCTTTCCGGGCAGATCCCGACAATGTTGACCTGCTAGTCCCGCTGAGTTTCTGCTATATACATCAGGGAAAATACTTCGAGGCGCTCTCAACGGTGTCATTGGCAATATCCAAGGATCCCAAAGATCCAGTGACTCAGATGTATCTCGGGAGGATATTCAACCATCTTGAACTGCCGGAGGCTGCGGAGCAGCAGTTCAGGAAGTCGTTCAAGCTGGATCCGACGTCTGCTGAGACTGCCTTCAACACGGCAGTGCTTATAGCCCGGAACTTCCCTGAAAGGCAGGACGAGGCGAAGCTCTGGTATGCCCGTTCGATTCAGCTCGGTGCGGAAAAGGATCCAGCCTTCGAAAAACTCATCGGCGGGCGCTGACAGGCCTTGAATTAAGATTGAAAGAAAATGTTTGGCCGATAAAGCATTTGTCTTTAAAAATATATGCGCTATATTCTTCAGTTGTCAAGATTAATATTGGATTGATAGGAACTAGATGTTACGGATGGTACGGCAATGAAATTGGTCCCGAAAATTTTTATCGTATTAATTGTTTCCGCTCTGTTGTTTTCTCCAGCCGCCGCTCCTGAGGCCGACGCTATGGAGCCGATATCCATGTCATTGCTTGCAGCCGCGCTCATCCCCATCGTGCTGCCCTATGTAATCAAGGCGCTGCCATACGTATGGACAGGCTTTGTCAACTTTTCAAGCGCCATGCTGGATGTCTTCGCAGCAACGCTGCGTACGGGATATATCGCCTTAGGGATGGGCAAGGTGTTGCTGGGGTGGCCTTTCGGCTTGTTCAAATCCGGCATGGTTGACCTTGTTGACGGTTTTTCAGCCCCGTTCAGTGCCTGTTTCGCGGTGTGCATGATTCCCTTCAAAACGGTAGGGATAGGGCTGAACTGAATTACAACATATCACAACTCCATCCCAATACTCACCAAACATCCGGACACTTACTCGCAAACTTAACCGCCACCCTTACGCGAACTGCTTGAACGAACGGTTGCGAAAGCAGACTGAAGGCTCCGACAAAAAAGCACATTGCTTGCCGGAAGAAAAGCAGCCTGCGGCTGATTAGAGAGCCAGTTTCAAAACTCCGCGTGAACCGCGTTGGGAGCGCAGGCGCGGCAGGCCGACCACCTATTACCGATTACCGATCTTCTCCAGTCCGAGGGTCTTTGTGATCTGGTCGCATACTTCGCTTGGGCCGAAGTACTGTATCGGGCCGGGATAGACGTAGTCCGTCTTGACGGCCCATTTCGACCGGTTGCGCTGGAACTCGATGAAGGGGTTGCCGCCACGAACCTTCTGCACCTGCTCGCTCGTGGCATCGTCCTGCTGGCCCTCGACCTGCTTCGAGCCGCAGCTTGTCGAAGAAGGAACTGAAGCTGGGCCAACCGAACCTCGACTAAGCATTTCCGACCGCACCTGGTGGCAGAACACCCTGTTTGCCGAAACAATGGCCGACTTGGCCCT
>CAZANS010000426.1:0-2274 GCA_964486565.1 uncultured Victivallales bacterium | reverse complement strand
CGTGCGCCGCAAGTGGCAGGTGTCAGAAAAACCAACAACCAGTGAGACCAGCCAGCTTTAGATTTCCCGGATGTAGCCGGTTTCACTAATCGTATCGTGGTCTCTCTGTGGAAAATATTGCTGATGTGTGCTAGAGTTTGGTGTGCAAAAAATTATTTTAGCCAAACAAGCGATAGAATATGGATGATATGACAAAGCTTAGGAAGACGCTCTCCGGGCAGAAATTCGGTATTCTAGCTACATTCGGCGCTGATGGCCCTTACCAGAACATTGTCGCCTTCGCCGCTGACCGAGATATGAAGCATATCTTCTTCGCCACGCCCAGCGAGACCAACAAATACAGGAACCTTAAGGCTAACGGTAACGTGTCGCTTTTCGTGGACGACAGGAGCAACAGTGAAAGAGACCTCGGCGAGTCCACAGGGATATGCGCGATTGGCAGGGCATCGGAGCTCGGGGGTGAAAAAATTAAGGCGGCGCTGAGGCTGTACTCTGCAAAGCACCCCGCACTAAAGGATTTCGCCAGATCTCCCGCCACGGCCCTGTTCTCGGTCAGGATCGCCAAGTACCTTATGGTCTCCAGGTTCCAGAACGTCATGGAGATAACGCCTTGATTGCCACTGATATCCTGCATGTCTCATCGCCTGGAATGCTCGACGCAGTGAGTGCCGGCGGCAAGGCCAAGGCTCTCGCCACTCTCTCGCTTCAGGGTTTCGAGATACCACAGTTTATCGCAATATCCACCGAGGTCTTCTCGCAAGTCATGTTGAAAAATTCCCTTAGGGAAAGGATACTCTCGGAGATTAAACGAAAAGAGCTTTCTGAGATGAGGTGGGAGGAGATGTGGGATGCAAGCCTGAGAATTCGCAACATGGTTGCCAAGGCGACTATTCCCCGGTCGACAAGTGAAAATATAGTCAAGGCCCTTTGCGGGTTCCCCCGGAAAGCGAGGTTCGCAGTCCGTTCCTCATCCTCCTCAGAGGACGGGGTGCAAAGGTCATTTGCCGGGATACATGAATCCTTTGTCAATGTGGCACGAGATGATCTGATCGAGAAAATAAAGCTCGTGTGGGCTTCTCTGTGGTCCCCGTCGGCATTCGTCTACGCCAGGGAGTTGGGGCATGATCTGACTTGCGGCAATATGGCCGTAGTTGTCCAGCAGTTCGAGACAGGCGAGTTCTCGGGCGTGATGTTCTCGAGGAGCCCCGTGAATCATCAGCGCTTCGCCATAGAGGCTGTCCCGGGCCTGAACCAGAGTTTCGTGGACGGCAAGATCCAGCCATGGCGCTGGACATTCGACAGGTTGTCGGGGAATCTGGTCGAGCACAAGGCCCCTCACGGCATCCCTGAGAGGAATCGCCATGCAAGTCTTATTCCGGACTTCAATGCCGAAAGGCAACGCGTGGCATGCCTCGATCTGAAAAAGCTTTCAGACACGGCCTTGGTGCTCGAGACTCACCGGCGTGCAGATAAGTTGAACGAATGGAAGAAGCTTTATTGGGATGTGTTCATCCCGTTCGGACATGGCGCGAGGATGTTCGGCGAGTTCTACAACGACATCGTCAAACCAGAAGACCCGTTTGAATTCCTTGCCCTTATCTCCGATGCGTCTTCTCAAGCGCATAGAAGGAATGCCGCATTGGCGAAAATCGGACAATATCTGGCAAAAAATCCTAAAACACTCTCTGAAATCAAAACCTCAAAAAAAACACCCGACCAGATTTTCAACAATATGATCGAAGGCTTCAAGGAGGAGTTCTCACAAGGCATCCAGATCGCCGGTGATGCCAGCTTGAAGTCGCTGGCCGTGAAATACGCAACCGTGTCAATCCCTCAAACCAAGGCCGGGGGGTCAAGCGGTTCTCTTCAACGAAAGTTCTTCGCGAAGATCGCAAAAGACGACAGGTCCTACGCGACAGAGCTGCTCGACTTGGCCAAGACCAGTTATGCAATGAGGGACGACGACAACCTCATGGTCCTCGGCTTGGAGAAGTCCTTGCTCCAGTCAATTTCGGAGGCGCGGAGGAGGATAGGAAGCAATTCCAGCAAGGCAGGCCGGCTCAAAGGCCTTGTCGGGAGAATGGAAGACATCTTGAGCCCTTCGCCAGCGAAAAGCAAGAACTCCTCCGCTCCAACAGCTTCAATCGAGTCCAAGCTCAGACATATCCAGATGACAGGGCAGCCCGCAGGGAAGGGATTGGCCACAGGAAGGGCCAGAGTCATAGAGCCAATTTCAAAACTACCCGTGGCCGCGCGGCCTGCCATTTTGGATGC
>CAZANS010000425.1:0-2275 GCA_964486565.1 uncultured Victivallales bacterium | reverse complement strand
CAGGATGTTTCATTTAACAACAAGCTCACCAGCTCGTCTGGTGCAGCGGAAAGTTCAACCCCCTTTTAAGTTGTTCGCGAAAGACGTAAAGGAGATTTTATCATTTTGATAAAAAAGTTTGCATTGCGGCTTGACTTTCGGCAAAAGGTCGTTACATTTTTGTAACGGAGAAGCGTTGTTGTGCCGTTTTTGGTGCTTCTTTTCCGTGGAAAAGGAGTCAACGATGGCAAAGGCGACCGTTAATATCTCTAAGGTCAAGAAGCTCCGCGACGCTATGGGGCTTGACTGGAAGAGCCTCAAGACGTTCCGTGAGAACCGGAAATACATTGTCAAGCAATATATCGGCAAGCACTACTCGGACAAAGGGACGGAAGAAAAAGTTCCGCTGAATCTAGTCGAACTGTTCGTCAATACGTATCTGACGCACCTTGCGGGGGGTGTTCCGTCGGCGAGTGTAACGACACCGCACTCCAAGCTCAAGCCCGTGGCGACCTCGCTCAAGCTGGCGATAGACCACCTTCTGCACGAGATAGACTTTCAGACAACTCTTCTGCACACCGTTTCCGAAGGGCTTTTCGGGATAGGGATAGTCAAGACCGGGCTGAACCACAGCAAGACCATCGAGTTCGGCGGATACAGGCACGATGTCGGCCAGCCGTTTGCCGACAATGTACAGCTCGACGACTTCATTTTCGACACCACGGCCTATACGTGGGAGAAGTGTTCCTACATGGGCGACCGGGTGAAGGTTGCCATTTCCGACTTGGAAAAATGCGAGCTATATAATAAGGATGTCGTTAGGCGTATCAAGGAGTCCCAGGGCGATTCCACGAGCCAGCTTTCCGGGCAGGGGTTGAACGAGGAGGAGCGCACCAGCGACCTGGGAACCGAAAGGTCGAATCTGTCGGCGGACAAAGAGTATGTCCAGGAGTGCCAGATATGGAATATTTGGCTTCCCCGCGAGAACCTTATACTCACGATAGCCGACGACGATTCAATCAATGAACCGCTTCATGCGGCGGAATGGAAGGGGCCCGAATACGGTCCTTATGATTTTCTCGGGTTCAACTATGTTCCCGGAAACACGATGCCATTGTCCCCGGTGGGCGTGTTGCTTGACCTGCATGAGGCGACGAACAAGATTTTCAACAAGACTATTGCACAGGCCAAACGGCAGAAGACCATTCTCGGTTATCGTGATGCGAACGATGCACAGCGGATTGTTGATTCGAGCGACGGCGAGGCTGTCCGCATGGAAGACCCGAAGTCGGCGCATGAGATGACTTTCGGCGGTCCGAACCAAGTTTCCGTAGGATTCGCCTATACGCTTCGGCAGTATTTCAGCGCATTGGGCGGCAACCTTGACGTTCTGGGCGGGCTGACCAGCCAAGCGGATACGGCGAGACAGGAACAGTTGCTTAACGAAAATGCCTCTAAGCGGGTTCAGTCCATGCAGACCGAGGTTATCCGGTTCACGAAGGCTATCATCGAAAAGCTGGCATGGTACTTGTGGTATGACCCGTTGATAGATATTCCCATAATCAAGCGTGTCCAAGGCACCGACATTGAGATTCCGACAAAGTTTTCCGCCGAGACGATAGAGGGAGATTTCCTCGACTACAATATAAATATTGTTCCCTACTCTCTCCGTGAGCGTACTCCGGCACAACGGGTTCAGGACATCATGGGGACTATCAATGTCTTTGCACCGCACATGGAGTTTATGATGTCGCAGGGCAAGCAGATTGACTACGATAAGCTCATCCGTATCCTTTCCGAATATCAGAACCTTCCAGAGCTGATGGATGTTTTTGCGATGAATGACGCACCGAACAGCATGATAGGGGAGGCCACTCCGAAGATACTGGACAAGATGGGCGGCAACAAGACTTACGAGCATACCTACCGTTCGCAGGCTGGATTGCAAGGCGCGGAGGGCGAGGGTATGCAGAACATGTTCAATGCACAGGCTAACCAGCCGGGCGCGATGATGGGAGGCTGAAATGCGGTATAGACTGAACAATAGAGAAGTTACGCGGCAGGAGTTTCTTGCCGATGCCAAGGGGTTGAAGAGCATTCTTGCGGCGCGGCGAGTCAACACGAGTCTTCATTCGGGTTGGCCGATGCACTCGGACGCTTTGGGAGTTCACCCGTCGCAGATTAGGGAGGCATACGAGGAAAGTGTCAGGATGGGAGTCCCGACAAGTTTTGATAAGGGCGGTTGCGCGATATTGACCAGCAGGGGTCATAGGAAACGCTATGCCGAGGCGAACGG
>CAZANS010000424.1:0-2278 GCA_964486565.1 uncultured Victivallales bacterium | reverse complement strand
AGCAGCACCTTCGCATCAGGATCGAAGGCCTTTATCTGGAAAAACGTGCTGTGACCTCCCATCTTCGGCATTATCATGTCAAGTATGACAAGATCTATCTTCTTGGGATTGGCCTTGTATATCTCTACAGTGTCAACGCCGTTCTCCGCAAGGATCACGGAATATCCCAGCCCCTGCAGCGACTCGATCAGGACATCCCACACCGCCTCGTTGTCGTCTACGAGCAGAATCGTCTCGTCCCCGCCGGGAAGAGCAAGCTTGCCTTTTTTCATACCTCCAGCTCCATTAGCTTGTCGAACCCTGTCATCTGAAAAACATGCAGTATATCTTTCGACGCATTGACTATCCTGACCTTTCTGGGCGATGTAAGGCGTGCCACCTTGACGCAGCTCCTCAGGAAGGCGGAAGCGACATACTCGAGATCCGCGAAGTCGAACACCACCTGAACCTTCGTCAACTGTATCTTGTCCAGAAGACCGTTCTCCAGCTCCTCGGCTGCCTTGGTGTCAATCCTGCCATGGAAGACACAAACCAGATTCCCTCCCTCCGACCTGTAGTCTACCATATCTGCCCCTTTCAGCAAACCTGATGCCAAATACTAATTTCAATCCGATTCCCACACCCCACTAATCTAGCCCCATGAAAGCCCTATTCAACCCCAACATGGAAAAAAACTCCAACTCGGGAGGTGAAAACTGCGGCAGATTTATCGGCATTGCATAACGCCTTGTGTAAATCCGGGTGAAAAGTTCTCCCCCCATCCGTGGAGGGACACGCTTGTCGTGTCCGTTGTTGTTTCCGGCCCCGACAAAGTTTTTTACCATCATGCGCGATTATGCGCTGCATTTTGGCCGGGGTGTCGGAAAGGGCTCGACAACGGCGAATTTCAGATTTGTTTAGGATTTAGGCTTTAGTGTTTCGGGTTTTGAATTGCCCGTGCTGCTACGGGTACGGTTTGGGAATACTCCGTCCCTATCATTTCTCCCAACGCGGTTCACGCGGAGTTTTGAAACTGGCTCGGCAATCGGTGGTCGGAGAAGAGGCAATGCTGTTTCCAATCCTGACACCCGAAACCTGACACCTAAATCTGTGCAGTGGCGAGGAGTATTGCAAGCCGATGGTTGAATTGTCTTTGGGGCGTTGTACATTACGGCCCTGTAAATAATAATCAGGAGTGTGCGGCGCTGCCGCAGCAATGAAAGATACTTAAATTGGCAGGATTTTAAATGAGTGAATATTCTCTTGACACGCTGAGGCACAGCGCGTCACATCTGATGGCTGCGGCGGTGCATAAACTTTATCCCGACGCGAAATTCGACATCGGGCCTTCCACCCAGGACGGGTTCTACTACGACTTTGACATGGAGCACAGGATCTCCACCGACAATCTCAAGGCAATAGACAAGGCCATGAAGGAGTTGTCGAACAAGAAGCTCCCAATCGAGCGTCTCGAGCTGTCACGCGAGGAAGCGGACAAGCTGCTCCGCGAGAACAACCAGACATTCAAGCTTGAAAGACTGAGGGACATCCCGGAGGGCGAGAAGATCACCTTCTACCGCCTAGGGGATTTCGTTGACCTCTGCCGCGGGCCGCATGTAGAGAACTCGGGCGACATCAGGGTCACGAAACTGCTATCCATAGCCGGATCATACTACCGCGGCAAGGAGACCAACCACATGCTGCAGCGCGTATACGGCACGGCCTTCCATACGAAGGAGGATCTGAACAACCACATGCGCCAGCTTGAGGAGGCCGCCAAGAGGGACCACCGCAAGCTCGGGGCAGAGCTGGAGCTTTTCGGTTTCTCGGAGAATGTCGGCCCGGGGATGGTGCTCTGGCATCCCAAAGGGGCTCTCGTAAGGCACATCATCGAGACCTTCTGGCGCGAGCAGCACATAAAGAACGGCTATGAGCTGCTGTATACCCCGCATATCGGCCGCAGCCGCTTGTGGGAGACCAGCGGGCATCTGGACTTCTACAGCGACGCGATGTACTCGCCGATGCAGATTGACAATGCCGATTACTACGTCAAGCCCATGAACTGCCCTTTCCATATAGAGATATACAAGACTCGCAACCGCTCGTACCGCGAGCTGCCCCTCCGCTGGGCCGAGCTAGGGACTGTCTACCGCTACGAGAAAAGCGGCGTGCTGCACGGCTTGCTCAGAGTCAGGGGCTTCACCCAGGATGACGCCCACATCATCTGCACCCCGGAGCAGATGGAGCAGGAGATATCGCAGGTGCTCGACTTCTGCCTATTCATATGGAAATCCTTCGG
>CAZANS010000423.1:0-2284 GCA_964486565.1 uncultured Victivallales bacterium | reverse complement strand
GTGAAAGATGATACTGGACAAGTACTCGATGGGGATCGGGGATCGTTTCGGAAGGCAGGGGGCGGCGCAGCTCGGAGCCTTCGTGTAGGCGGCCCAGGATGGTATACATGTCGTGCCGGTATGGAACAAGTCGCACCGCGAGCACAGCACCATAGGGACATCCCCCGCCGAGGTGCGCGTCGAGGCGGACAATGCCGTGAGGGGCCTTGGATGGCACGGCGCGTATTTCGTTGATGCCGACCACATAGGCAGCAAGGATGTCGGGCTTTTCATCGAGTCGAGCAACTTTTTCACTCTCGATGTCGCCGAATTCACCGGCAAGCGTGCCGACAACTGCGAGATTCGCGAGTTCACTGAAAGGCATCGTGGCCGTGTGGGCGAGGAGAACATCCTCGAAAGGCATATCCGCAGGATATTCCCTGCATCGCGTGACTAGCGATACGGGGTGAGGCAAAATTTAAACGAAAAAGGAAAATGATGGAATATCTTGTCACTGGCGGCGCAGGCTTCATCGGCAGCCATCTGGTTGAGAACCTGCTGTCCGATGGCAACGAGGTCATCGTGGTTGACGACTTCTCGACGGGTTCGAGGGAAAACTTGCAACACCTGTCGGGGAACAGCGCCCTCGAGGTCATCGAGGGAAACATCCTCAACCTCCCGGAGCTCGAATACCTCATATCTCGATCCGACATGGTCTACCACCTTGCCGCAGCAGTCGGGGTGGAGCTTGTCGTGCACGACCCCGTCAGGACAATAACAACCAACGTCCACGGCACCGAGAAGGTGCTCCAAGGCGCAGTGCGCAAGAACACTAAGCTGCTCGTCGCCTCGACCAGCGAGGTGTACGGCAAATCCGAGAAGGAAAGCTTCTCCGAGAAGGACGACCTCCTTATCGGCCCCTCGACACACTGCAGATGGTCATACGCATGCAGCAAGCTGCTTGACGAGTTCTTTGCGATGGCCTACTTCCGTGCGTCCAAGCTCCCGGTTATCGTTGCACGCTTCTTCAACACAGTCGGCCCCCGCCAGACCGGGCGATACGGGATGGTGCTGCCAAGATTCATCGAGAAAGCCATCAAAAACGAGGATCTCCAGATATACGGCGACGGCGAGCAGAGCAGGTGCTTCTGTCATGTCCTCGACACCGTCCGGGCACTGCGGTTACTTGAGAAATCCGACAGCTCCGTCGGCGAAGTCTTCAACATAGGAACAAGAAGACAGACCTCCATAAACAACCTCGCTCAGATGGTCATCAAGCGCATGGGAAGCTCCTCCACCACTATACACATACCATACGAGAAGGCCTACGAGGCCGGATTCGAGGACATGCGCCGCCGCCTCCCCGACATCTCCAAGATCTCCTCGCTGACCGGCTGGGAGCCCTCGCTCTCGCTTGAGGACATCATTGACAGCGTCGCCGAATTCTACAGGGGCAGGAGCTCCTAAGCGTAATGCTTGGGCATTTCCGCAAATGAATCATCCAGCCCCAACAACGAAGCGGATGCCGAGACTCTCTGGTTTCACCCTCATCGAGATGCTCATCGCTGCGGCGATACTGGTGCTCGTGTTCACCATCGCCGGGACGGTGCTTTTCAGTGTCCAGCAGACATGGATGAAGAGCCAGCAGCGCAGCGACAGGCTCAAGAGACTGATCACGGTGGACAGGGTTGTGAACTCCTCCTTCCCCAACATAATCCCCTTTGAGTGGAGAGACGAGCAGCTTAGGACACGCAACATCTTCCTCGGCAGGGCAGACCACGTGATATTCGCAACCACACACCGCGTCAACATTCCCCAGGAAGGCGCACTCAGATTCATAAAACTCTACCTCGACGGAGAAAACCTCGTCGCCTCCTACAGAAACACCCCCATTCTCTTCTGGAACGAGTCCGTCAACACAACAAACGACGAGATCATCGCCTCAGACGTGCAGAGCATATCATTCATGTACGCTGATTTCGACGCCAACCGCACGCTGATATGGGAAAACAACTGGGACGAGGAAACCCGCAGGAATATCCCCGTGGCAATTCAGATGAAAATATCTTGGAAGGACGATACCACCACATCTTGGATGCGCCGTACCGCTGGAGCCGCAAAAAGAGAACATTTCGGACGCAGAATTAACGACCGCGCAAGGCAGTAGAAGGCCGAGAGGACGGATGACAGACGACAGACGACAGATAATCCCATGCCGCACAAAGTAATGCCGTAATGCAGTGTTGCTGTAAGAGCCAATTTCAAAACTACCCGTGGCCGCGCGGCCTGCCATTTTGGATGCGAG
>CAZANS010000422.1:0-2297 GCA_964486565.1 uncultured Victivallales bacterium | reverse complement strand
AGCGAGACCAGGCTGGACAAACGGGGGATGCCCCGCGAAAGAAACCGAAGAGTCGTAACACCCCATCAAATCGCGATTTGATAGGTAATTCCCCGTCTATTTCCAAAGAAAGAAATGGTGAGCCCGCTGGGACTCGAACCCAGGACCCTCTGCTTAAAAGGCAGATGCTGCTACCACTGAGCTACCAACCCTCGAAAAGCTCCTTCCAGCCTGGTACATAGGCTGGAAAAGCGAATAATAATAGTGTGTGGGGAAGATAAATCAAGCGCGTTTAGGGAGATAAGTTCAAATTGTCTTGAAAAACACTCCCCGTGAGCCTTTCTCGCTTGCGATGAGGCCCTGGCGCAGCATGTCGGAGAGCACTGGAGAGAGGAGGCTTCGGGTGCACTCCAGTGAGCGGCGGATGTCCCTCTCGGTGCATGGCCTTCTTCTGAGCAGCGCTATGATCCTTGCCCTATCTGGCAGGTCTTTTGGCGTTTTAGATTTTCCTGTCCCGTTGGCCTGGCGGACTTCCCCGATGATCTCGGTATCTGCGGAATCCGCAAAGAATTCAGCGGCATGCCGCATCTGCTCGGCAGATGCGGGAGAGACCCAGCTTTCCGTACCGGGACGGTCGAGTGTGTTGAGCTGAATCTTGTCCGGCTTGATTTTCCTGGCGGCAGCGGCGAGCTTGTCCAGGGAATATCTCGAGTCGTTCAGCCCTGGGACGATGAATATCTCGAGCCAGAACTGTGCGCTGGAGATGTTTCTGAAGTCAGCGAGGGCCTGGATGATGCCGTGGCAATCCGCCGAGCTGACCGGACGGTTTAGCCTTTTGAATATTCCCGGGGTGGCCGCGTCCAGCGAAGGGACGATGAGGTCCACGTTTTTCACTGCCTCGGAGACTTTCTTGTCTACAAGCATGCTTGCGTTGGTCAGCAAGGCTATCTTGTATTCGGGATGTTTTTTTTTCAGGTGAGCGATGATTTCGCCGATTCGTGAGTATAGTGTTGGCTCGCCTGCGCCGGAGAAGGTTATGTAGTCCAGCTCCGGCTTGTTGTTGAGGAATCGGTCCAGCTCCGCGAGTATTTGTCCGAGCGGGTGGAATTCCGAGCGCTCGGCGGTCAGGATGGTTGTCGCCCCGGACTCGCAGTATATGCAGTCCATCGAGCAGGTCTTGTGTGGTATCAGATCCACGCCGAGGGACATCCCTAGCCGTCTTGACGGGACTGGCCCGAAAAGATGGCGGAATCCGCCGTCCCCTCCCGCCGCCCTCCTGTCAGAAATGCTCATTTCCATCCTCCTGTCCTGGACCATGAATCCTTGACCAGCGCCTGTCACCGTGGAATATACACCGCTTTTCGGGCGTTTCACGCATGGAGCCGGTGTTTCTACAGGCAGATTGGGAGTTTTCCGGGGCCGAGTTTGTCGGCCAGTCCGGACTCGACGATGCTCTGCACCTCGGAGAGCATTAGTTGCTTGTCTTGGTGGAGTCTTCCTCCGATGGGCAACGGGTTTGAGCTGTGGTTTGCCCGGAAGACAGTCTTGTCGAGGTGCATGCACTCCAGCAGGGTTTTCAGCTCGACCAGGATGTCATGTTCGGAGCAGGTGTTGTGGGGGCATCCGATTGAGATCTGGAGGATGAGGCTGTCGGCTTCTGCCGGCGGCCTGAACAAAAGCTCGTGATACTTTATCATCTCGACAGTACCTTCATCATGTCGGATTTTGACGAGCATTTCAGTATTGCTTGCCTTCCGTGCTCATCGAGGGCGTTGCTCATCATAGCCATGAACTGCATATGTGGAGCCTTTGTGGGAGTTGGGGACAGGGCCAGCACGATAATTGTGGCTGGCATGCCGTCCAGGGATTCGAACTCGATCCCCTCCGGCTTGAGACCGATTGTGGCGACTAGCCTTGAGACAGCATCCGTGCGGCCGTGGGGGATTGCCACGCCGAACTCCATTCCCGTTGACATGCTGGCCTCACGGTCGAACACCGCCTTCTCCGCCGAGACGTAGTCGTCTATGGCGCCTTGCCGTTCGAGAGACCTCAAGAGCTCCTTTATGGCATCGGTTTTATTTGTGGCCACGATCAACGCGAGCCCGAGGGACATGAGGGCGATATGTGATCTGTGCTTGAAGAGCTTCAGGAGCAAACTGATCTTGTTTGCTGCAGCGATGCCGATAATTGTTGCGGCCAGCCATATGGCCACGGCCTTAAGCCCGATTGATATGATGTCGTTCCAGAGCCAGTTTCAAAACTACCCGTGGCCGCGCGGCTTGCCATTTTGGATGCGAGGCCACGCCGATGCGGAAGTG